>WJMD01000131.1 GCA_014728125.1 Candidatus Effluviviaceae Genus V sp. | reverse complement strand
CTCCGTCTGCTTCGATCGCTGTCACGCGGCCGCCGTCGAGTTCGTCGCCGAGATGCACGATCATGCTCTGGCCGCCTGATCTCAGGATCGCGGTCGGGTCCTCATCGTCGAGGATGACCGCGGTCGCTACGTATCGGGGACGCGCCGGCGCAGCCGTTGTGGTCGGCGTCGTCCGCTGTATCTTCACCTTGTATGGAACCATCGGGTCGCGCAGTTCCTCGTTCTCGAGTTCGACCTCCGAGGCGCTCGCCAGCGTCGTCATGAGGCCGGTGACCTCTTCGCCGCGAATCTCGAGGTTTCCAGGGCTGTCCGTCGCGAGCGACCCGGCCGCCTGCATGCGGACGACGGAACTCGTGAGAGAGCGGACCGCCACGACCCCCGACACGGCTGTCAGCACGAGGACCAGCGCTACGATCGTGCGTTCGCGGTTCTTCATCGATCCCTCCGCTCCGATCAGTACCCGATGACCGACAGCGTGATGATGGCGCGGTGCGTCCGCCCCGCTCCGATGCTGCTCGACCGGTAGTCGAACGCGTGGACGATCACGACCTCGGGAATGGTCTCGAGGAAGTGCAGGAAGCCGCGGAACTCCTGAAAGCCGCCCTCGAGGGTCAGCTTGAACGTGCGCTTCATGTAGTCGCCGTCGGGCGTCTCGCCCATCGGTTCGACTCGCGTGATCACGGCGCCGAGACGACCGGCCTCCTCGTTGACGACGGCGAGGAAGCGCTCCGCGCCGTTGGTGCCTTCCTCGATCGGAACCGGCAGGAAGCTCACGATGCGTCCGAGTTCCTCGCTGTGGGAGACGACGTAGAGAAGCTCCTGTTCCGCCCGGGCCGCCTTGCGCTGCACGGCGGCAAGCGCGTCTCGCTTCGGTCTGTGGAACACCGTGTCACCGACCAGCAGTCCCACGAGAACGGCAGCGGCGATGATCAGCACTGTCCTAGGACGCAAAGCTGCCTCCCTCAAGCTCTGGGACGGAGGTCGTGTCGGCACCGGCGGGCTCAAGGTCCTCTGCCTCGTCCGGCGTCACGTAGTCATCGGGCGCCACCGTCCCGGCGCTTCGACGCTCGATGATGATGTCTGGGTCGCTCAGCGGGCAGAAGATCTCGAACTCGAGGTACTCCTCGCCGCTGTCCGTCAGCCAGGCCGAGTCGACGAGCCTCGCCTCCGAGAAGTGCTCGCGGAAGCTCTGGTCCTCGCGAATGGCCGCCAGGAAGGACATCAGGTTCGTCAGTCCCTCCTCTTCTCCGCCCGCCTTGATCCGACCGGTCAGCCTGAGGCCGTACGATCCTGAGCCGCTCCCACCCCGCCTCTCGGCGAGTCTGATCCGGGGAAACCACATGTCTGCCGGCGTTTCGACCGCGACGGCAGCCAGCACCCGGCTCCAGCGCGTCTGTTTGGCGCGTTCCCTGATGAGACGCACCTCCTCCTCACTCGCCGCGCCGCCCTCGTCGATGACGACCTTGGCCAGCGCCCTCTCGGTGGCCTCCAGGCGCTCACGAGCGACGGCGACGTTTCTCGACTGGACCATCACCGCGACCACGAACATGCCGACGAGGACCACGTTCATCCCGATGACGACCGAAGCGAAGGCCAGCTGGCGGATGCGCTGCCGCGCCTTGATGCGGCGTTCCTTGCCGAGTCTGTGGACATTGACCTTGAAGAGCACCTTTACATCCTCCGGGCCAGCCCCATGGCGACCGCGAGCCGCGGTCCCTGGGATGACAGTGCGCCGAGTTCGACGCCCGATGTCTCCACCTTCTCGAGCGGGTCCAGGATGTTGGTCGCGATGCCTGTCTTCTCCTGGAAGGCCTGGCGTATCGAAGCGTCCAGCACGCGACCGCCGGTCAGGTAGATCCGCTCGATGCCCCTCTTGCCTGTCTCGTTGTTGTAGTAATTGAGCGAGCGCCGCACCTCGTTGAGGGTGCGTTCGACCCACGAGGAGTCGGTCGGGACGGTGGTAGGGCCTCTGCTCGCGCCGTTCGTGTCGCGACCGAGCGGAACGCTGCGTGTGAAGAAGAGTCCGCCGCGCCTGTAGACGGCCAGCGTCAGCGTTGTCGCACCGACCTCGACGACCGCGACGGTCTCTCCGTCGATAAGTCCCTCCTCGTCGGCCTCATTCATGAGAGCGAGAGGGTTGATGTCGATCGTGTCCGGCTCGATCCCGGCCTTGCCCAGGACCTTGAGCAGTCGGTCGACAGCCTTCGTCTCGACCGCGGCCAGGAGGACACTCATGTTGCCGTCCTCGCTCCTCCCGCCGTTCATGATCTGGAAGTCGAGCACGAAGTCCGACTCCCCGAACGGGATGTGCTTTCTCGCCTCCCAGTGGATCGACTCGGCCAAGGCCTGCTTGGTCATCTTCGGGAAGATGACGTGCTTGACGCTGACGCTCGCGCCGCCGATCGAGGCGACGATCGTGTCCTGCGTCGAGCCGCCGACCTCGTCGAAGACCGCCTTGATCGCGTCGACAAGCCTGGCCTCGCGGTCCCCGCCGCCGGCCGGGGTCGCGTCATCGTCCGGGGCGAGCTCGGCGACGGCGGCGCCCATCAGCACGGAGCTCTTGCCCTTGATGTTCATCCTGACGGCCTTGACGCTCGCTGCTCCGACGTCGATCCCCGTCACCACTCCCGTGTTTCGGCCGAACACTGTCGCCTCCTCGCCGCTAGTACAGCGATCTGTTCCTGCACACGGCTACCGTCTCGAGCTGTATGGACTCGTCGTCCGTCGTGAGTGTCGGTGTGCCCGCGTTGTCGTACAGGCTCATCTCGATGCGCACCTTGACGCCGTTTCCCGAGGTGAACGCGAGCTCGGTCAGGCCCTCAGCGAGAACGGTCCCGCTGCCGTTCTTGAGCTCGTCGTCCACGAGCAGGTAGTTCCCGACAAGGCTGTCTCCCGATGCCGTCGCGCGGTAGATCGCCATGGTCGTGCCGCCGTTCGTGATCTCGACGCGGCTCCCGTCCCTGATGTCCGAGACGATCCGCTCCATGGCGAGGTCCCCACGCCTCTGCAATGCAAGTCTCGCGCCAGAGCGGTCCCAGGCCTGCATGGACGTCAGGTAGATGCTCATGACGGCGAGCAGGATGACACCGGCGATGATGCTCGCCACGAGAAGCTCCGTGATGGTGAAGCCCCCCTGCGTCCTGCTCGTTGCGAGATGCCTGATCATCGCTCTACTCTCCAACGACCGTGACCAGACGCACCTGGTCGCGGTTCCAGTCCTTCGGGAAGTCGAGCGTCACGACCACGAGCTTGGCGTCGACGGTGACGCCGCCCCCCGACCACGACGTGTCGCGAACCGCCCACTGGAGGTCACCCAGGAGATCGTCGGTCGTCGTGTCGGTGCCCCGGTCGTCGAGGACGACCGTCGGATCGTCGGGGTGCGTGCCGACCGTCATGTCGACGCTCGTCCAGTCGGAGTCGACGCCCGTCGAGGCGTAGCCCGCGTACTTGAGCTCTTCGATCTTGAGCTCGGCCATGCGGAGAGCGATCCTGCGCTCTCCCTCGAACGCCACCGTCGTCTCGCCGCTGAAGAGCATCTGGTAGACGAAGACGATGGCGATCGAGAAGACCACGACCGCGACAACGAGCTCGATGAGGCTGAAACCGTTCTGCCCCGCCTGCCGGAGTTCCACTCCGTCATCCCCCTGCATGGGACCTCTGGTTGACTGCGTGCTTCCTCGACCGCGCTGGTTTGAGGTACTGCTCCGAGGGGCGCTCCTTCCCCTCGCACGGGTCAGGACCGGGGCCCCGGTGAAGGGGCCCCGGCCGTACCCGGTCGGCTACCAACCGGACTCGGAGAAGCTCCCCGTTCCGGCGTCGCCGTTCTGCGCGTTGGCTCCGGCCTGCGTCCACACGATCGTGGCGCCCTCCGGACCCCACGTCCCGTTCACCGTCGCGGTGACGGTGAAGCCGTTGGCGTCCTGGTCGCTCAGCGCGTACGAGAAGTACGTCGCATTGTCGACGTCATCCTGTGCCAGGAAGTCGTCGAAATCGGCGCCCGCGTACGTGTTGTTCTTCTGGAAGTACACCAGCGCGCCGCTCGTGACCGAGTCGATCACCGCGTACGCCTCGCTCTTCTTGCCCTCCTGGATGTAGTGCATGTACACCGGGACGGCGATACCCGCGAGCACGAGGACGATGATGACAACGACCATGAGCTCGACCAGCGTGAAGCCCTTCTGGTTTCTGAAGACCTGCATGTTTTCACCTCCCTTCGCGGTCCATTCTGAGGCCCTGGTTTGAATCTCTCCAATTGCTGAACTGCGCGAGAGCTCCTACATCCCGCGTCGGACTGCTCCACCGAGATGGAACACCGGAAGGAACATCGCCACCAGCATGATGGCGATGATGCCTCCGATGAGCACGATCATGAGCGGCTCGATGACCGAGGCCAGACCCTCGACCGCGGTCTCCACCTCATCGTCATAGTGATCCGAGACCGAGTCGAGCATGTCGCCCAGCGAACCGGTCTCCTCTCCCGTCGCGACCATCTGAACCACGATCTCGGGGAAGATCCCCGAACCTGAGAACGCCAGCGAGAGGCTTGAGCCCCTCTCGACCATGTCCGCGATCGCGTGGCCGGCTCTCCTGATGACCTCGTTCCCGGACGAGTTGCCCGAGAGCTCGAGCGCCTCGATCATGGGAAGACCGCTGGTCACGAGCGTCCCGAGTGTGCGCAGGAACTTGGCGACGACGACCTTCCTGACCAACCTGCCGAAAATCGGGATCCTGAGCTTGATCCTGTCGATCAGAAGCCTGCCCTCATCGCGCCTTCCGAGGATCTGGTAGGCGGCCACGAGCGCGGCCACCACCGCCACGAAAACCCAGAGATTCGACGACACGAACTGACTTGCGCCGATCACGACCTTGGTGGGGCCGGGAAGGTCGGCTCCGAGCTTGTCGTATACCTCGGCCATCATCGGGACGATCCGGATGAGCAGCACGACCATGGCGACCAGCGAGAAGCTGACGACGAAGATCGGGTACGCCAGGGCCGCTCTCACCTTGCGCTTGATGGCCTCAGTGCGGTTGAGATAGATGACAAGCTGGTCCATGATCGAATCGAGCGTTCCGCTCGACTCGCCGGACCGGACCATGCCGACGTAGAGCTTCGAGAAGGCGTTCTGGTGTTTCGCCATGGCGGCCGACAGCGACTCGCCCCCTTCGATGTCGCCCGCGACCGCGATGAGCACGTCGCGGAACGTCGAGTTCTCCTCCTCGCGGGCCAGCGCGTAGAGCGCCCTGACCAGCGGGAGGCCGGCTCTGAGCATCGAGGCGAGCTGCTTCGTGAAGAGCGCGATCGTCTTCGACGACACGCGTCCGCCGAAAAGCGGCTGCGCGGAGAGCTGCTCCTTGAGCGTCTCCCCGACCTGACGGATCGACAGGACGACGAGACCGTCGCGGTGAAGCATGTCGGCCGCGGCCTCGGCCGACTCCGCGTAGACGTAGTCGGACTTCTCGATTCCTGCCGTCGTCTTGGCCACGTACTGGTAGCGTGCCACTCTTCCTAAGCTCCTTCTGCCTTCGGTCACCGTTGCAAGGCGGGTCCCCTTCGGGGAGCCGACTAGCTCATGACGACGCCGACGGCCTCCTCGGGGGTCGTGATGCCGACACGGACCTTCCGGATGACGTGGTCCTTGAGCGTGACGAAACCCTGTTCGAGCGCCTTCTCCCTCAGAACGTCCGCGGAGACCCCGTCGGTGATCAGCTTCCCGAGCTCCGGGTTCAGTTCGAGGAGTTCGTAGACACCGGTCCTGCCCAGATAGCCGCGCCCTCGGCACTGCTTGCACCCGACGCCGTGGACGAACTCGACACCCTCGAGCGCCTCCTCACCGATGGCGGCGACCGCCTTCGGATCGGGCTCGTACGGCTCCTTGCAGTGCGGACAGATCATCCTGACAAGCCTCTGTGCCATGACCAGGTGGACCGAGCTGCTGACGAGATAGGGCGCGATTCCGATGTCGACGAGCCTGGTTGCCGTGGACGGCGCGTCGTTCGCGTGCACGGTGCTCAGCACGAGGTGCCCGGTCAGCGCGCTTCGCACGCCCAGCTCCGCCGTTTCCTGGTCCCGGATCTCGCCGATCATGATGATGTCCGGGTCCTGTCGGAGCAGTGACCTCAATCCTCCTGCAAAGGTCATGCCTGCCTTGCGGTTGATGCTCACCTGGTTGATCCGTTCGAGGTGGTACTCGACCGGATCCTCCAGCGTCGTGATGTTCTTGGCTTCGCGGTCGAGCTCGCTCATCCCTGAGTAGAGCGTCGTGCTCTTTCCCGAGCCGGTCGGCCCGCTGATGAGCACCATGCCGTAGGGCCTTCGAAGCGCGTTCCGGAAGGTGGGCAGCATCTCCCTGGCGAACCCGAGATCGGAGAGGTCCACCTGGAACCCGGACTTGTCCAGCAGACGGAGCGCGACCTTCTCGCCGTAGATCGTCGGCAGCGTCGACACGCGGACGTCGACCTCGCGGTTCTCGAACGTGGCCGTGAACCGCCCATCGAGCGGGACGCGGCGCTCGGCCACGTCCATGTCCGACAGGATCTTGATGCGGACGACGATGGCCTCGTGGAAGCGCTTGGGCGGCGTCGAGCTGTCGTAGAGCACACCGTCCACGCGGTACCGGACCAGGGTGCGGTCCTCGAGAGGCTCGATGTGGATGTCGGTCGCCCGCTCGGCCATGCCCTGCGCGAGAATGAGGTTCACGAGGCGAACGATCGGCGCGTCCTCGGCCTTGCTCCGGAGTTCCTGCTCCGTCAGCTCGTCGAAGCTCTGCTCCTCCGGCGTGCCGAGCTCCAGCCTGGCGCCCTCGATGGCGTCCTCGAGATGCTGGGTCGCCATCGCGTTCCGGTAGGCCGTGGCGATGGCCTCCTCGATGTCGTCGCGGCGCGCGACCTGGAGCTCGAGCTCCATGCCGGTCGACGCGCGAATGTCGTCGATGGCGATGAGGTCCATCGGGTCCGCCATGGCGACCGTCAGCCGGGCGTCGTCCTTCGCCACGGCCAGTGCGCGGTGCTTCCTGGCCATCGACTCGGGGATCGTCAGGATGACGTCCGGCTCGATGGTCGGGACGTTCTCGGGCTCGAGGACCTCGATGCTGAGCTGGCTGGCGAGCGCCTTCACGATGTCGGACTCCTCTGCGAGCCCGAGACCGATCAGGGCTTCTCCGAGACGTTCCCCGGATGCCCGCTGCCGCTCCAGCGCCTTCTGGAGTCCCGCCTCATCGATGACGTTCGCGTCGATGAGGAGCTCGCCGAAGCGCTTGCCGCCGAAGAGCTGTTCGCTGCCGTTCGACGTCGACACCTTGGTCTCCTTCTGCTGGTCCGAAGCCGCCACTTGGCCCCCTTGTGTTCTCATGCCTGGCAGTACCGGCGCATCTCCACGAGGCCCGCGACGACCCGCGGGAGTGCCGTGCCTGGAGCGGAATCAACTCTGGTCGACCGGGCGTTCTTCCCAATCGACGACGATGTAGTCGTCCGTCTGCGGGTACGACGGCGGCGACTGGGTCGTCATGTTCCGGTCGAAGTGGTAGTCCTTGTTGTACCCAGACGTGATTCCGTAGCCGTGATAGAAGGTGCCGATCGGCCCCATTCTCTTCTGTGCGAATCCGCCGTAGACCGTCAGGTCCCCGCGCGGGTCGCCCCACTGGTAGTTCTCGACGGTGAACGACTCGTCGAGTGCCATCATGTGAGCGTGAATCTCGCAGTCGTTCCGGTTGGCGGCGTTGTCCGCCACGATGATGTTCTTCGCTGAGACCAGACCCAGGAGATCGTCGGCACCGGGGTTCGGGCCCTGCCCCGGCGTCGAGTCCTCGTAGATGATGTCGTCCGTGATGTACATGTCCTCACCGGACGCGATGGTGGCCTGTCCGTCGAGTGTTCCCTCGATGTGCACCTCGTCGACGAAGACGAAGACACCGTTCGTGTCCTCGATCCGCACGTGGGTCCAGTCGGAGTACTGGTACCCCCACCAGCCCCGGCGCTCGTACGAACGGTAGCTCAAATAGCCGTCTGACATGCCGAGCGTCACCTCGTAGCGCGCCGACCTCCCCCTCAGACCGCTCCGGAAGACACCGTCCTGCTGCGCCTGCTGCACGATGGTCTGGCTGAGCTCGCTCAGGCTGGGGAGTTCCATCTCGCTCACACCCAGCTCATAGCCGGCCTCGAAGGTCGGGTCGCTACCGCCCTGGATGACCATCTGATCGGCGGTCGATGTCACCTTGCCGCCGAACCAAGGATCGCCGCTGATCCTGATCTCGCCGTTGACGTGCGTCCGGCCGTTGAGGCTGTCGCCCGTGGTGAACCAGATGTCCGCCGGGTTGCCCGCGAAGTAGATGTACTGCGCAAACGTCTCCCTCCGGATACGGGCCACAACCTCTCGTGCGACGCCGTCGACCGTGCCCCTGGTGACCACCTCGTACTCGAGGAGCCACGGATAGAGCCCGGCGACCTTCGTTAACGAGATGTCGTAGGTCCCTTCACCGAGGTACTCACTCTCGAGCGAGGCTTCATCCGGATACTGGCCGTCATTGGCCTTCTCCTCGAGCCAGCACCTGGCACGCTGCTGCCCGGCCTCGGCGATGTAGAACGCCTTGGCCGAGTCGACCGAGTACTCGACCAGATCGCCCTCGCCGACGGCCATGATGTAGAGGGCCGACGCGACGAGCAGCACGGCCGTGATGATGACCACAACGGTCACCAGCGCGTTGCCGCGCTCATTCCCGATGACCTTCCGAAGGACGGTCGCTGGTGTACGACGCATCCGTTCCATTTTCATCTCTCCAACTTCTGCCTACGTGACGGGCGGGTAGACCTCCCGCCAGTCCAGCACGTTGTATTTGCCTGTTCGCGGATAGCCGGGCGGCGACAGCGTCACGAGCCGCGGGTCGTAGTGGTAGTCCTTCTGATAGCCGTGGATGATCCCGTAGCCGTGCTGGAACATACCGATCGCTCCCTGGCGCTTCTGGGCGAATCCTCCGTAGATCGTGAGTTTCCCTCGCGGAGACCCTGAGCCGTAGTCCTCCACTGTGAACGACTCATCGAGCGCCATCATGTGCGCGTGGATCTCGACATCGTCCCTGTTGGCGGCCGTGTTGGCGACGACCACGTCGCCCGCCGATACGATGCCCAGGATGTCGTCGCAGTCTGCGCCGGGACCCTGCCCCGGCGTTGCGCCGTCGTACGTGAGGTCGTCGGTGATGTAGATGTCCTCCGAGCTTCCAATGGTCAGCTCGCCGTCGAGCACTCCGTTCAGGGCGACCGGCTCGTCGAACCACGCGATGCCGTTCATGCTTGCGATCGACACGTCTACCCAGTCCGACCACTGATAGCCCCACCATCCCTGACGTTCGTAGGCGCGGTAGCTCAGATACCCCGGGTTCCCGCCTCTGCCGAGCACGACCTCGTAGTAGGCGCTGTTCCCGGAGAGGCCGCCGGCGTGGACGCCTCCGCTCGCCGCTTCTCCCGAGAGCTCTCCCACAAGTTCAGGAGACATCGGCAGCGGGATCTCTGGAACGCCCAGCTCGTACCCGCCTTCGAAGACCGGTTCGCTGTCGCCCCACACGATGAAGCTCTCCTCGCTTGAGGTGACCTTCATGCCGAACCACGGCGAACCGGACAACCGGATGTGCCCGTTCGCGTGAACGCGCCCATCAAGGCTGTCCCCCGAAATGAACCAGATGTCCTGCATCTCGTTGGCGAAGTACATGTACTGGGCGAACGTCTCGTGACGGAGCACGACGCTGACCTGACGCGTCACGCCATCGATCGTGCCCGTGGAGACGACGTTGTAGTCGGCAACCCACGGATTCCCGGCGACCTTCGTCAGCGTCACGTCGTAGTCGCCGCCGCCGAGAGGCTGGTCTGAGACCGATGCACTGGCGGGGAACTGAGGCGGGTCCTGCTGCGCCTTCTGTTCAAGCCAGCTTCTGGCGCGGTCGACGCCTGCCTCGGCAAGGTAGAACGCGCGCGAGCCGTCGACCCCGTACTCGACGACGTCGCTCTCGCCCGTCCCGAGGATGAAGAGCGCCGCGCCGACGAGGATCACTGCCGCGATGATCACTACGACCGTCACCAGCGCTGCACCGCGTTCGGGGCGCTCCATCCCGGTCGGATACCGCTCGGTGGCCGCGCCCGCGGCCTGCTGCCTGCTCATATCCCCTCCTGCACCGTCCGGCCGGACACGGCCGGAGACGAGAAGCCACGAGGGATAGATGCAAGGACCATGCCACGCTGATTCGCGTGAGTGGGCGCCCAACTTCCAGCAGAGTAAGTACTTAGGGAGTACCGAGGGCGGGAACCAGCCTCGCGGTGAGCGTCAGACAGCGGCACCCCTCGCAGGAAGCTCGGAATGCAATGACCTGGAAATGGAGCTCGAAAGGCGCGCTCTGAGGCTACGGACGCGTCGCCGGGCGGCGACGCGCGAAGACGGCGAGAGCCAGAAGCAGGACCGCCGCGCCGACCATCAGCCAGGCGACGAGACCTCCATGGCGGGCGTAGAAGGTACGCCCGGTCGCGACCGGTACGTCCTCCACGAGCACGGCGCGCTCGAAGATGGGGGTCTTCGAGATGACGCGGCCGTACGGATCGGCGAACAGCGAGACGCCGCTGTTCGCGCTCCGCGCCAGGCTCCTGCGGTTCTCGATGGAGCGCATGACGGCCATCTGGGCGTGCTGGAAGGGCATGGACGTGCGGCCGTACCAGACGTCGTTCGTGATGTTGACCAGGAGCTCCGCCCCGTCGTCCGTGAACCCCCGCACGAGGCGGGGGAAGATGGCCTCGAAGCAGATCAGGACGGAGAAGCGGACGTCCTCCGTCTCGAAGACGAGACGCTCATCGCCCCGGCGGAAATCGGCCTCTCCGAAGTCGACGTCCTCGAGGAACGGGAAGAGCTCCTCGAACGGGATCGCCTCACCGAAGGGCACGAGGTGGATCTTGTCGTACTTGCCTCGAACGGTCCCGTCCGCGTCCATGAGAAGCGCCGCGTTGTAGGAGCGGTACTCTCCCCTCTCGGCATCGAAAACGAGGTCGGGGAAGCCCGTCAGGATAGGTACCCCGGCCGAGCGCGCGGCCGCCGCCACGCGCGAGAGGTCATTCGCATCCCGCAGGAGGTAGCTGGGCGTCGCGGTCTCCGGCCAGATGATGAGGTCGGGATCCTCCTCCGCGGCAGCGAGCGTCAGCGTCTCCAGCGTCCCGAAGCTCAGCTCCTTGAACTCTGGGTCCCACTTGAGCCGCGCGCCGATGTTCGGCTGGACGACGGCGACCCGAACCGTGCGCTCCCAGGACGCGTTCGACAGCGTGAGCGTGCCGTGCACGAGGGGAACCGACAGCAGCAGCACGAGCGCGACGACGCGCGGGGGCCGGCGACGACCGAGGACGAGCCCCAGGACGACCGCGTTGACGACGGCCATCCAGAGCGAGACCCCGAAGACGCCGGTGAAGGAGGCGAACTGGACGGCGGCCGGGATGCTGACGCCCGTGTACCCCAGAACCCCCCAGGGGAACCCGAGTTCGAAAAGGGAGCGAAGCTGCTCGGCCCCGACCCACATGAGGGGCAGAACCAGCCAGTCGGGCAACGACGTCCTCCGGTCCACGAGGACGGCGCCGGCCGAGAAGAGGCCCCAGTAGAACGACTCGAGCAACACGAGCAGCAGCAGCGCGGACGCCATGAGGACCCGGTCGTCTCCGACGTCCGAGCCGAGGAAGACGATCCAGTAGACCAGCACCGTGAAGAAGGCCGCGCCGGCCACCAGGCCCGGCCGGAAGGCGCTCCAGAACCCGGTGACGCGGGTCCTCTTCAGCACGAAGAAGAGCGGCAGGAGGCCGACGAAAGCCAGCGGCCAGAGGTCGACCGGAGGAAAGGCCAGCGCCAGCACGCCCCCTCCGAGCACGAGGAGGAACGTCTCGCGCCCCCTCGAGAGGGGCGGGCTCGCTCCGTCCGCAGGCCCGATCGAGCGAGGCTGCCTCAAGGGCGTCTCCCTTCCGGCGGTCTCAGGCGCCGAACTTGTCCAGGCGCCCCGCGTGGGCCAGCATGAGCGGCATCAGGTCGACCGCCCGGACCATGCCCAGCCCGCCGCGGAGACAGTGCGATTCGCCGAAGGCGTCGACCGCGTCGACGCGCGCGCTGTCCGCGCGAAGCAGCACCGGCACGGGGTGCCAGCTGTGTGAGGCCAGCGCGGATGGTGTGGAGTGGTCGCCGGTCACGACCAGAACGTCCGGGTCGGTCTCAAGCACGCCCGGCAGGATCGAGTCGAGCTTCTCGGACGCCTCGACCTTCCTGTCGAAGTCTCCGTCCTCCCCGGTCGAGTCGGTCTTCTTGAAGTGCAGGAAGAGGAAGTCATAGTCGGCGTACGCCTTCCGACACGCGGCCACCAGGTCCTCGGGCGTCTCGGCGGGCGGCAGGACATCCATGCCGACGAGCCCCGCGACGCCCCGGTACATCGGGTACCCGGCGATCGCGGCCGCCTGGATACCGAACCGCTCGGTCAGCGTCGGGATCGGGTCGCGGCTCGCGATACCCCGCATGAGGATCATGTTTGCCTTCGGCTCGTTCTTGAGCATCTCGGCGGCCGCGCTGACGAAGGCCCTGAGGACCTCCGCGGTGTGCTTCTGCTCCTCGGTCTCCGCCTTGACGCACTTCGGCGCGACGCCCGTCTCCTGCGGGTCGGTGTCCTCGAGACCTCCGACCAGCCCCTCGCCCCTCAACACAACGACCCCCCGGTGCTCCTTGACGGGACGTACCATGATCTCGACACCGGGAACACGGATGCCGTCGAGGCGCTCCGCGAGCTCGGTACACTTCTCGGTCGAGATCCGTCCGGCCCGCCTGTCGGTCACGAGACCGTCGTCGTCGATCGTCGCGAAGTTGATGCGGATCGCGACGTCGCCGGGCTTGAGTTCGAAGTCGATGCCGAGAGCCTCGAGCACGCCGCGACCGATCTCGTACTCAACCGGGTCATAGCCGAAGAGGGCCATGTGGGCCGGGCCGCTACCGGGCGTGATGCCCGGTGCGATCGGCGTATGGAGCCCGCACACGCTCTCTCCGGCCAGCGCGTCCAGATTGGGCGTCTTCGCGGTCTCGAGCTCCGTGAGCCCTGAGTCCGGGTGAGGAAGTCCCCCCAGCCCGTCGGCGACGAGCAGGATCATCTTCCCGCCCGAGGTGTCGATGAGTCCCTCGGCAACTCTCGGATCGCTGGCCTTCATCGTGCCTCCCTCTCATGCGATGTCGTCGTCAGGAGCCCGTGGCGGTCCAGGGCCCGTGGTCCAGGAAGTCGTCTCTCCATGCGCCGAAGCGTCCCTCGATGATCGCCCGGCGCATGTCGCCCATCATGCACAGGTAGAAGGTGAGATTGTGCACGGTCGCGAGCCTTCCCGCAAGGGCCTCCTCGGCCTGGAAGAGATGGCGGAGGTAGGCGCGCGTGTGGCGCAGGCACGTCGGGCAGTCGCACGCCGGGTCGGGCGGCGAAAGGTCGCGGGCGTAGGCCGCGTTCTTCACGACCAGGCGACCCTCCGATGTGAACAGCATGCCCTTCCGGGCGTTGCGCGTCGGCATCACGCAGTCGAACATGTCGATGCCCTGAGCGACCGACCCGACGATGTCCTCGGGGAAGCCCTGTCCCATGAAGTAGCGTGGCTTGCCCGACGGAAGCTCCTCGACCGCGGCGTCGACCATCTCGCGCATCACGCCGACCGGCTCCCCCACCGCCAGACCGCCGACGGCGTACCCGGGGAAGTCCATTCCGGCGAGCGTCCGCGCCGCGTCCCTCCTGAGGTCCTCGTAGGTCGCCCCCTGCACGATCCCGAAGAGCGCCTGTTCGCCGGGCTCCTCGGACCACGCCCGGTGAGCGCGCTCGGCCCAGGCCAGCGTGAGCTCGTGCGAGCGCTCGGCGTACGAGCGTTCCGCCGGATACGCGACGCACTCGTCGAGCGCCATCATGATGTCGGCGCCGATGGCGCGCTGGAGCTCGACGTTGTCCTCGGGCGTCATGAAGTGCCGCGAACCGTCGAGATGCGACTGGAACTCGAAACCCTCGTCCGTCACACGGTTGAGGTTCGCGAGGCTGAAGATCTGGAACCCGCCGCTGTCCGTGAGAACGGCACCGTCCCAGGCCATGAAGCGGTGGATTCCGCCGGCCTCGCGAACGACGTCGGCGCCCGGACGAAGGTAGAGATGGTAAGCGTTGGCCAGGATGATGCGGGCGCCCATGGTCCGGAGGTCGGTCGGCGCGAGGGTCTTGACGGTCGCCTGGGTCCCTACGGGCATGAAGACGGGCGTCTCGATGACGCCGTGCGGCGTAACGAGCTCGCCCGCGCGGGCTCGGGTCTCCCGGTCCTCGGCGATGACGCGGAACTCGAACACGTATCCTCCTTGAGGACCCGACTAGATGATCAGCATGGCGTCGCCGTAGCTGTAGAAGCGGTAGCCCGTCGCGACCGCTTCGCGATACGCCTCGAGGACCCTCTCTCTTCCGGCCAGGGCCGATACGAGCATCAGCAGGGTCGACTTCGGCAGGTGGAAGTTGGTGACGAGGGCGTCGACGGCACGAAAGCGGTACGGCGGTCTGATGAAGAGGTCGGTCGAACCGCTTCCGGGCCGGAGCACGCCCCCCTCGTCGGCCGTGGACTCGAGGACCCGCACGGCCGTCGTACCGACGGCGACGATCCGACCGCCGGCCCGCCGCGCGCCGTTGATCGCGTCCGCGGCTTCGACCGGGAGCTCGTAGCGTTCCTCGTCCATCGCGTGCTCTTCCGGGTCGTCGCTCGAGACCGGGCGGAACGTCCCGAGACCGACGTGCAGGATGACGCGCGCGACGCGGACGCCCGACGAGACGGCGCGCTCGAGCAGCTCTTCGGTGAAGTGCAGGCCGGCCGTCGGAGCGGCCACGGCGCCTGGGACCCTCGCGTAGACCGTCTGGTAGCGCTCGCTGTCGATCGCCTCGGCCTCGCGGTCGATGTACGGCGGGAGCGGGACCTTCCCCACGCGGTCGACCGCCTCCAGCGGGTCGTCCTCGGCCAGGAGCCGAACCTCCCGCTTCCCTCCCTCAAGCGTCGACTCGACGACGGCCCGGAAGTCCTCTGAGAAGACCACCGTCGTGCCGTCGGCGACTCTGGCACCGGGACGAACGAGTGCCCGCCAGAGACCGTCCGCCGACGGTTCGAGCAGGAGGACCTCTACCTTCCCGCCTGTCTCCGCCTTCCTGCCGACGAGCCGCGCCGGGATCACGCGGCTCTCGTTGATCACGAGGCAGTCGTCCGGTCGAAGGTACTCGAGCACGTCGCGGAAGCGCCGGTGCTCGAAGGGGCCACCGTCCTTTCTGAGAACGAGAAGGCGCGACTCGTCGCGCCTTTCGGACGGATACTGCGCGATCATCTCGCGCGGGAGGTCGTAGTCGAAGTCGGACGTCCTCACGTCGAACCCTCCGACAGGCCGTCGGGTCTCTCCCCGAGTCCGGCGGCGCGCCGCGCCGTCTTCGCGATCCGCCCGGGACGCATGTCGCGGTAGCGCTCCCATTCACTGAAGATGCAGCCGCAGTACTGCTGTCGGTAGACGCCGAGCGCCTTCGACTCCTCGACTCCTTCCATGACACGCGGCCGCCAGTCCCTGTAGAGGAAGGCGACCTCGTGCCGCGCGGCCGCCTCCTCCCCGGCGCGCCGGATGCGCTCGTGTTCCTGCTGCGTACTCACGAGCATCGTCGAGGTAAAGGCGTCACAGCCGAGCCCGGACGCGAGCTCGGCGGCCCGCTCCATGCGCATCCGGTAGCAGACCGCGCACCGGTCATCCGTCCCCCCGTCGACCGCCTGCAGAAACTCGACCAGCCCGTACGGGTCCTCGTGGACGATCTCAACGCCGAGCCGCGCGCACACCTCCCGCGCGGCCTCGTTCCGGCGGACGAACTCGAGATACGGATGGATGTTCGGGTTGGCAAGGGCCACCAGAACCTCGTGCCCCTCGTTGAGCAGGTCGCGGGCCGGGACGATGCCGCACGGCCCGCAGCACATGTGAAGCAACACGCGCATGATGTCTCCGTTGGAGG
>WJMD01000130.1 GCA_014728125.1 Candidatus Effluviviaceae Genus V sp. | reverse complement strand
GGGCCTACCCGCTGCTCGAGCGGCTGGTCGCCCGTGATCTGCTGGAGATGGACCTCGCGACGCGGCCGGTGACCCGCCGCGACGTCGCGGCGGCGCTGAGCGACGTGACGACCGAAGTCGTCGGTCGGAGGGCGTCGGCGCGCGAGCGCTGGGCGCTGGAACGGCTGAGGGCCGAGTTCATGAGCGGCACCGTCGACGGCCCGGCCGTGGGGCTCGAGCGCGGCGAGGGGACGCTCGGGCTGGGCGTCACGCTCGGCGTGCAGGCGGTCTACGGCGAGGAGCGCGAGGGTGTGACGCTCTGGCCTGGAACCGTACCGGCGGCACTCCGTGACGGTCTCGGGGGACCGGTGGCCCGGTGCTCGCCCGGGGACTCGGAGGGCGAGCTCGACCCGGCCGTCGTCACGGCCTACGAGCTGTGGGGCGGCGTCGGGGAACATCTCGGTTTCGAGGCGGAGTCGCGGATCGTCTTCAGGGAGCAGGACGGGCCCCGGCAGGTCAGGCTCTCGAGCAGGGCCCGGACGTGGCGCGGCGTCGCGGCGCTCGCCGAGCGGGCCTACGTGCTGTGGGAGAGCGAACACCTGACGCTGGCCGCCGGGCGACGGGGCCCGGCCTGGGGCCGGTCGAGATGGGGGAGGCTGCTCGTCTCCGGGACCGCCCCCACGTTCGATCAGGCCGACGCCCGGCTCGATATCGGGCCGCTCTCGTTCCACGCGCTCCACGCGGTCGTCGAGCGCGCCGTCGACGGCCCGGTCGACGAGGGCCTCGCCATGGAGGACGTCTACCTCGGAGCGCACCGCGTCGCGCTCGCCGGGGACGCGGGCAGCATCGCCGTCAGTGAGCTCGTCGTGTACAGCTCGACGGTGCCCGACCCGGTCTACGTCAACCCCTTCGTTCCGTACTACCTGATGCAGCACAACGAGCGGGGCAACGACAACATCCTCTGGGGACTCGACTACGACTGGCGCCCGGCGCCCGGTCTCGAGGTCTACGGCGAGTTCGTGGTCGACGACCTGCAGTACGACCGCGACACCGGGAACCCGGACAAGTACGGGGCGTCGATAGGGGCCGCGCACTACGGCGGGTTCCGGGGGATGGACACGGAGCTGGTCGTCGAGTACACGAACGTCCGGAAGTGGACCTACACGCACATGGTGACCGAGCACAGGCTCGAGCACGACGGCGTCCCCGTCGGGTTCGAGCTCGGGCCCGACGCCGACCGTGCGGTGCTCGAGGCGCGGCTCCACCCGTGCCCATCCTGGACGACGGCGCTCGTCTACCGGCGCGCCCGCCGGGGAGAGGGGCGCCTCGACGAGCCGTTCGAGGAGGGGCAGGACGACGACCCAGCGTTCCCCTCCGGCGTCGTCGAGACGTCCGACCGGATAGCTCTCGAGTTCGCCTACGACGCCCTCGAGGGGCTCGCGGTCGGCGGCGGAGCGGCCTACGTGCGCGTCGAGAACGCCGGCAACGTGGAGGGCGAGAACGAAGATGACTGGGAGCTCTGGGCGGGCATCCGCCTCCGGATCGGTCGGGGCGGTCGCTGAGCTCCTGCGCCCCCTGAACGGTCTGATGGCGTCGGCGGCGGTCGTCGTCGGGGCCTACGTGTCCCGGTGGCCGACGAGGTGGCCGGAGGCGGTTCTCGGCGCCGTCGCGGCCTTCGCCGCGGCGGCCGGGGCGAACGCGCTCAACGACGCCGCCGACGCCGAGGCCGATGCGGTCAACCGGCCCTCGCGGCCGGTCCCCTCGGGCAGGGTGAGCCGGCGCACAGCGGTCGCCGTGGCCGTCGCCGCCTGGGCGGTTGCCGGGTTCGCGGCGTCGCTCGTCGGACCCCGGGCCGCGCTCCTGGTCGCGGCGTGGATCGTCGTCTCGGCGGTCTACTCGCCCTGGATCAAGCGCGCGGCGTTCGCGAAGGACGCGGTCGTGGCGGCCGTGGCGGCGTCGCCGTTCCTGCTGGGCGGCATCACGCAGGACAAGCTGCTGCTGTCGAGCGTGCCGTTCGCTCTGGCGTTTCTGGCGCACGCGGCGCGGGAGCTTGTGAAGGACGTGCAGGACCGCGAGGGCGATGTGCGGGCGGGCGTTCGCACGGCCGCCGCGGTCGTCGGAGAGGGCGCGACCCTGGCCGTATCCCGCGTCGTCATCATCGTCCTCATGGCGGTGGCAGCTCTGCCGTACCTCGCGCCGAGGCTCATGGCGCCGCCCGATGTGCACCCGGTCTTCGGAACGCTCGCAGGCCGGTTCGTTCAGGGGGTCGGCTACAACTGGGGCTACGGGGCGCTCGTCGCCGTCGCCGACGTGCTCCTGATCCGGGTGCTGTTCCTGACGTCGGGCGACACGGACGCCGCCGCGCTCGCGAAGGCCTCGCGGACGCTCAAGGCGGTGATGGCCGTCGGGATTTTCGCGTTCGTAGTCGGCGTCATGTGGTGACCCGCGCGGGGGCGGTCTCGCACCGCGTACGCTACGTGACAACAGGGAGACGAGCTACACGATGACCGTTCTGCAGGGCATACTTCTCGGGCTGCTGCAGGGACTGACGGAGTTCCTGCCCGTCTCGAGCTCCGGGCACCTGGCGCTGGCCGGACACTTCTTCCGGATCGAGAGCCCGGGCGTCGTGTTCGAGGTGTTCGTACACTTCGGCACGGCGCTCGCCGTCATCTTCTACTTCCGGAGGAGGGTCGGGACGATCATCGTTGCGGCCTTCCGGTGGCTCTTCCGGCTCGAGCACGACCGCGACGCCGCGCGGCTCGCGTGGCACCTCATCATCGGGACCGTGCCGGCCGGGGTGATCGGCTTCCTGTTGGCCGACCGCGTCGAGGTGCTCTTCGAGCGAGCCTTCTTCGTCGCGATCTTCCTGATCGCGACCGGCGTCGTGCTCTGGCTGACGCGGAGGCTGAAGCCTGGCTGGAAGGCCCACGAGGGCGCGGCCGAGGCCGTCGGCATCGGGTTCGCGCAGGCGGCCGCCATTCTGCCGGGCGTGTCGCGCTCGGGCGCGACGATCGCCGCCGGGCTTCTTTCCGGCGTCAAGAGGGAGCGGGCCGCCGAGTTCGCGTTCCTGCTGTCGGTGCCGGT
>WJMD01000129.1 GCA_014728125.1 Candidatus Effluviviaceae Genus V sp. | reverse complement strand
GGCCCGGCCTTATGGTACGCTGGCGCGACAGAGAGACGGACGGCCGCTTTCGAAAGGAGTACCCGTGGACAAGGTGCAGTGGAGCGACGATCTCTCGGTGGGCGTGCCGCTCATCGACCAGCAGCACCAGATGCTCATCGGACGCATCAACGAGCTGTCGGAGGCGATCAGGAACTACCAGGGCGGGGGAGAGATCGCGAAGACGCTCGACTTCCTGATGGACTACACGAACTTCCACTTCGGGACCGAGGAGCGTCACATGCGCGCGCTCGACTATCCCGGTCTCGACGAGCATCTGGAGAAGCACAAGGAGTACAAGGAGACGCTGAAGAACCTCGGCCGCGACTTCGAGGAGGAGGGTGCCACGAACGACCTCGCCGACTCGATCGACCGTCTGCTCGGCCACTGGTTCGTCGAGCACATCAAGAACGTCGACCAGAAGCTCGGCGACTTCCTTGAGAAGAAGGGTGTCGTGCTCGAGGCGGAGGAGGAGGTCTCGGGGACCTAGAAGCACCGACCGGCAGCGACGAAACAAAACGCCCCCGGGGGACACCCGGGGGCGCTGTCTTTGCTGAGTCGTCGCGGGCGGCTATCGGATGCGCAGAATGCGCTCGGTCAGCACGGCGTCGGGCGTGGCGAGCGAGCAGAAGTAGACGCCGGCCGCGACCTCGTGCCCGTTCCGGTCGGTGCCGTCCCACGTGACCGTGTGGCGGCCGCGCCGGAGCGTTCGGTCGAGCACGGTGGCGACGACGCGTCCCGAGACGTCGTGGACGGTGACCGACGCGCGGTCCTCGTACGGCATCACGAGTTCGAGCGTGGTCGTCGAGGCCGACGGGTTGGGGAAGGGCCTCGAGAGGGCGAGCGGACTCGACCCCGGAAGGACCACGTGCGCGGGCGTCGGGCCGACGACGTCGTCCGTCCCGTCATCCAGCCGGGCCACGAGGCGGTACCAGAGCTCGTCGCCCGGCAGGACGTCCTCGTCCACGTACTCGCCGGGGGACGAGACGTCCAGCGGCAGCGCGTTGAGCGTCTCGAAAGGACCGTCCTCGTGCCGCGAACGCTCGACATCCAGGCCGACCATGCCGGCGGTGTTCGGGATGCTCCAGCGGAGCGTCACTTGATCGCTCGCGGTCGCGGAGGCGAAGAACGCCCCCTCGACCGGGGTCGCCAGATCGGCGTCGACCCAGTAGCCCATCGCGTCCGTGGAGGTGCAGGCGTTCACGACGATGAGCCCCACCTGCGACAGCTCGTCCCAGCCCGTGACCGTCTCGGTACCGTTCCCCCAGCCGTTCAGGCTGATGGCGCCCCACTCGGCCGTGGCGTCACCGGTGTCCTTCGTGACGAGCCAGGCCGCGTTGGGTGTCGAGGCGAGGAAGGGGCCGTCGTAGCTGATCTCGATGAGGTCGTCGCCGCCGCCCGGGTTCGTGAAGTGGATGAAGTTCCAGGCCATGTGGTCGGGACGGTGCGCGGCCAGCGGTGCGACGCCCGAGAGCGGGTAGCTGGAGTAGTTTCGCTGGGCCGCGACGGTCGGCCAGATGGCGCTCTCCTCGTAGTGCGTGCCGTCGTGCCGGCTGCCGGTGAACCAGTTCCAGAGCGCGAACTCCGCGAACTCCTCCTCGAGCGACGTGCCGCGCGAGGAGAGCTCGACGTCCATGAGGACGTAGATGTCGGCGGCGCTCTCGAGCTCGTACCAGATGGACGGAACGACGTCGGGGGACACGTGCTCGGCGAGGAAGAAGTTCCAGACGCAGGAGCCGTACATGCGGAGACCGGTGCCGTCCTGCCACTCGAGCGACTCGTAGGGATAGCTGTAGTAGTAGGTCAGGTAGAAGCGGTAGTCGTCGATGTCGTCGTAGACCATGTCCTCGACCCAGACCGATGTGCACTCCTTGTACCAGGTGGCCTCCGTGTAGTCGTGGGAGTTCTGACAGGAGTGGCCGAACTCGTGGGCGACGGTGACGGTCATCGGGTCGGTCGGGTCGACATAGCCGAACCCCGCGTAGTCGTTGTCGATGACCACGTAGCTCGTGCAGTCGGTGCGTGGCGTCGCGGGGACCGTGTAGCTCCCGTAGCACACGCCGTAGTAGCCCGAGAGGTTCTGAAGGTAGATGTCGTAGAGGCCGTTCCCGCCGCCGCCGTCGGGGTCCGAACCGTCGTTCGGCGGGGCCCGGAAGCCCATCTCGTCGACGATGTCGACCCACGAGCTCTCGGCGGCCGCGGCCACCGCGTGCACGTACCAGGGATCGGGCCAGTCGAGGGCGGCGTGCGGTCCCGATGTGTCGAAGTGGATGCGGAAGTGGGTCGTGTCGTACGTGTTTGTACACGACGGCCGCGACCGCATCGAGCGGATGCGCGAGGCGACCGGTCCGGACAGGCCGGGGAGGGCGCGTTCGACCTCGTCGGCGACCGGCGTGCCGCACTTCTCGGGGGCCGTGCCGCGGTACTCCTCCGGCAGACGCTCGGGGTCGCAGAGACTGGTCGCCAGGAGCAGGATGCGCTGCTCAGAATCGATGTCGCCCCTGCCGTAGGCGGCGTTGATGATCGCCCGCGAGGTGTTCTCGCGGTCCGGGATCGGGTCGTCGACGGGAAGCTCTGGAAGCGTGGCGTGCGACGGGTTCTCTGCCGACGCCGTCGGAATGCCCGCCGGCACTGCGCCCACAAGCAGCACGAACGTGACGAACGTCGTAAGGCGTATCGCAGTCGGTGTCATAGGAACCTCCGAAGCGCGGACCGTGAATACACTGACCCACTTATGAGATAAGCAACGGACGTGCCAGCCATAGGGGACTTGACAAGTTCTTGCTGGACTTCCGGAGGCGAGGGGTGATAGAACGTCCCCGAAGATGCGGCGTTGCGTCGGTCACCGACAGCTCCGGCCGGCGCCACGCCACAGACCTGGTTCGGAGGGCAAGCGACGGCGCCCGACCGAGAGGAGTGCCATGCCGGACAGAGAGAGGACCCGCCTCTTCGACGAGTGGGCCGACACGTACGACGCGTCGGTCACCGACTACTCAGGGTTCCCGTTCGAGGGCTATGAGGAGGTGCTCGCCACCATCGTGCGCCTGACGCAGCCCTCGCTTCAGTGCACGGTGCTCGATCTCGGCATCGGGACCGGCGCTCTGGCCGAGCGCTTCGTCCGCGAGGGTTGTCTCGTGTGGGGTCTTGATTTCTCGGCCCGGATGCTCGCGAGAGCACACGAGCGCGTTCCGCGCGCCGAGCTCATCAAGGCCGACCTCTCGGGCGACTGGCCGATCGACGTGGACCAGACGTTCAGCCGCATCGTCTCCTCGTACCTCTTCCACGAGTTTCCGCTCGAGGTGAAGGTCGCGATGATCACTCGTCTCGTCGGGCGCCATCTGACGCCGGGCGGACGCGTGGTGATCGGCGATGTCTCCTTCGGGAACGTGGAGGAGCGGGAGAGGGCGCACGGGCGGTGGGCTGAGGCCTGGGACGACGACGAGCACTACTGGGCCGCGGACGAGGCGTCGGAGGCGCTTCAGGCGGCCGGCCTCGAGTCGACCTACAATCAGGTCTCGTGCTGCGGCGGCGTCTACGTGATCAGGCCGGGCGGGGCTCACTGAGGGACAGCCCCGGTGCAGCGGCCAGCACGAGCCGGCCGGCGGCGTTGACCGGGCGCCGAAGCGGCGGTATATTGGACCATGCAGGATGGCCGCCGGACATCCCCCCGCGACCGACCGGATCCCCCCGGAGACGATTCCCATGAGAAGAACACTGGCAGCGCTCGTGCTCTCGGCCGTGGTGTTCGTCGTCGTCGGCTGCGCGCTGACGTCGGATGAGACGGGCACGATCTACGGCTACGTGCGCGTCGCCGGCACCAGTACGCCGCTCTCCGGCGCCATCGTGAGTGTGAGCGGGGAGTGGACGACGAGCGAATCCGACGGCTTCTACGAGCTCGAGGGCGTGCCGACCGGCGAGAGGATGGTCAGGGCCGAGCTCGCGGGGTTCTTCGACTACACGGAGATCGTCGACATCGAGGGCCTGACGCAGCACGACATCGGGATGAGCGTCTTCGTCGGAACCGGCGACGTTTCCGGTGTCGTATCGCACGCGACGCTCGGTGCCATCGAGGGCGCCGTCGTTTCGCTCTACGGCCGCCTGGACACGACAGACGCGCAGGGCGCGTATTCCTTCTCCGGCATTCCACAGCTCGAGTGGGACGTGGTCGTGACGGCCGAGGGGTACCGGACATTCTCGGGACCGCTGCACGTGAACGACGATGAGGTCGTCTACGACGTCGCCCTGAAGAAGCTCGAGAGTGCGGAGTTCATCGCGTCCGCGGACACGTACGTGTCGTTGACGCAGTCGAACATCAACCATGGCAGCCTGGGGAACCTCAACCTCTTCAACAACGGCGTGATCCACTGGAAGCTCTACATTTACTTCCCGGTCGATGTCGAACCGACGGCGGACGCCATCAGCGCGACGGTGCATCTGTACAACACCGCCTCGGGAGGGGCGACAGCGGAGGAGCGGACCATCCTCGTCGGACGGATCACCGAGTTCTGGGGCGAGAACAGCGTGACCTGGGACGACTCCCTGGCCACCTCCGGCGCGGCCATCGCCGAGGCGTCGTACGACTCACTGTGGTACGAGATCGACATCACCGACTACGTCGACGACTGGATCAGCGGTCTCTACTCCAACCAGGGCGTCGAGATCGACACGAGCGAGGACCCGACGGCGAGCCAGTTCATCTTCGCCTCAAGGGAGTACGCGGAAGAGGACAAACGGCCGATGCTGGTGCTGGACTACGCCTGGTAGGGGACGGGCGAACGGGCGGCACGAAGAAAGAGGGGGCGCCTCGCGAGGCGCCCCCTCCTGTCGTTCAGGTCGAAGTCCGGCTAGTTGATGTACTTGCCGGGCCGGTCGGAGAACTTGTTCCTGCAGCCCTCGGAGCAGAAGTAGTAGGTCGCACCTTCGTGCTCCATGGAGATGTCGGTCTGGATGTCCTTCCCGCAGGCGCAGACGACACACTGGTGCATGTCGGCGCTCGCGGCGGCCTTCGCCTTCGGGCATCCGGCGCACGGGTCGTTCGCGGCGGCGGCAGCCGCGCCGGGGCAGCCGCCCGCGCTTGACGCCTGCTCGACCGTGCCGCAGGTCTCGGCGCACTTCTCGGCGCACATGGCGTGCGCCTCGTCGGCCGGCATCGCCTTCGCGTTCTCGGCCATGCAGGTCTCGATGCACTCCTCGGTGCATTCGCCCACGCAGTCGGCCTTGTTGTCCGCCGTGACGACCTTACCCTCGTACTCGGCGCCCTCGCCCATCATGGGCTGGTCCTCGACCGAGCCTCCGGCCTGTGCCTCAGAGTCGGACTGGCTGCAGCCGGCCAGGGCCAGCATCGCCGAAAGCCCGAGGACGGCGATGAGTGCCAACGAACGCTTCATGTCTCCCTCCTTCTTCGGTTCAGCGTGAAGAGCCCCGCCGGATGCGTTGGTGGCCGGCCTCTGCTTCATGTTCTGCGAACGCCGCGCCGCCCCGGGGGGCGACACATGCACAAGTCTACACATGTCGAAGGGGAGTGGCAAGGGCGACCCCGCGCTGGAATGGCCGGCCGCTCAGTTTCCGCGGTTCGCCCGCTCTCTCTCGAGGAGCTCTCGGAGCTTCGCCGCACGCCCCTCGAGCGAGATCGCACGACGGTCCATGCCCTGCCAGGGATCGTCCTTCTGCCCGAGGCGGCGGAAGATGGTCTTCACACTGTAGCGGTCGGGCGCGAGCCTGCCGTTCCCCAGCTCGTCCCATTCGATCGGCGTCGCGACCGGCGCGCCCGGCTTCGCGCGGAGCGCGTACGGGGGCACGGCCGTCTGGCCGTAGGCGTTCCTCATGACGTCGATGAAGAGTCTGTTCCCTCGTTTGTCCTTCCGCTGCTCGGTCGTGAGCGTGTCGGGGTGTCTTGCGGACGCGAGGTCGGCGACGCCGACGGCGAACGCGCGTGCCTCGTCGAAGTCAGCGGTGCGGTCGAGCGGAACGACGAGGTGCATGCCGCGGGAACCGGTGACCATCGGGAACGACGTGACGTTCAGCTCGTCGAGGACGTCGCGGACGGTC
>WJMD01000128.1 GCA_014728125.1 Candidatus Effluviviaceae Genus V sp. | reverse complement strand
GTCGGGCCGGTGAAGCTCCGCGCGACGGGAACGGGGTGGCTTCCGAGGAAGCCGAAGGCCTGACGGCACCCGTGGGTCGAGTGGTGGTTGACGGCAAGCCGTTACACCTCAGATCCGGTTCGTGGCATCGCTCTTGCTCTCTCTTGTTATGTTGATAGTGGATAATATCGCATTAAGGAGATATTACAAAGGACTTGACATAGGGAACTCAGTAGAGTTACTCTGTTTTGGTCCCTCCTCGATCTGCCTGCTGACGCACAGTCCCCGGCACCGGCGGAGGTCACAGGGCAGTGTCTGTCCACCATCACAGACTCGCGGAACGCCTCATCCTTACGGTCGTTCTTCTGGCCCTCGTCTCCGGACCCGGCGCGGCTTCATTCCCTCATGACTTTGACTGGTCGTATGTCCTCGAGCTCGAGGGCGGCGTGACTCTGGGCCTTTACAAGGTCATGGATACCAACCCGTACGTCTTCCGCTCGCCCGGCGGACGCATCGATCGGGTGATCCGCTCGGGGCGCGCTCCGTGGGCCCGCTTCATCGCCGAGAACCCGGGCGTCTACGTCGTCGCAGGGGTCTACCCGGAAGACGGCGCCAGTCTTGTTCTGGACGAGACGACGCGGTTCGTCTTCGCGTACTCCGATGAGGAGGACGGTACGAGCTCCGAGATCGAGAGCAGCGACATCATCATGCGGAGGCTCATCACCTCGCATCCTCCCGAGATGAGGCTCTTTGATCCGGAAATGCACCCTCTGGTGCTCTCGGGCGATGCGACGCAGTTCGACCGGTCGGACGCAGGAGGGTTCAAGCTCTACATCCGCTTCGACGAGCTTCCCGGCGGCAGCACGTACGGGTACGAGGTACCGGACCAGGTGTACCTTCTGAAGGGGGGTGAGAGGATTGCCGAAGCTCGCTAGGGCCACGATCATCCTGCTGGTCGTCTGCGCCGTCCTCGGCACGAGCGTCACACACGGCGTCATCCTGAACTCCGTCCCCGTCCCGGTTCCCTACGCAACCACTGTTCAGGCCTACAACCCCGATGCGAACGGCGACGGCGTGATCACGTGGTACGAGGCGATCTATGCTCTGATCGACTGGATTCTGCACACCGGAGAACCCGACATCCCGTAACACAGGCAGGATGTGAGAGTGAACGCGAGCGGGCCGCCCGGATGGGCGGCCCGCTTCTTAGTGGCATCCGGATGTTCCCGCTACTCCACGAGGAACCGGATCGTGAGCTCATCCCCGAGCCACGCCTCGATCGTGTCGCCCTTCCCGACCTCGCCGACTCCCGCGGGCGTGCCGGTCAGGATGAGGTCACCGGGCTCAAGCGTGAAGTGCGACGACGCGATCTCGACGAGCTGTCCCGGGCCCCAGATCATGTTGCCGGTCGTGCCGTCCTGTCTCGTGTCGCCGTTCACCGCCAGACGGATCGGCATGCGTGAGAGCGCGTCCGCGTCGTCCACGGGGAGCGCCGCCGAGACGGGACAGGCCCCGTCGAAGCCCTTCGCGATGCTCCACGGCCAGCCCCGCTGCATGGCGTCGAGCTGCACATCGCGGAGCGTCATGTCGAGCGCGAGAAGGTAGTGGGACACGTGGTCCATCCCGCTTCCCCCGGCGATGTTCTTCCCCCCGGTGCCGACGACCAGCCCGAGCTCGACCTCGTGGTGAACGAGGTTCGAGGTCGGAGGGCAGACGATCGCCTCGCCCTCGTGGATGATCGATGTCGAGGGTTTGAGAAAGACCATCGGGCTCTCCGGAATGGTGTGACCCATCTCCTCGATGTGGTCGGTGTAGTTGGCGCCGATGGCGACGATCTTGCCCACCCGGACCTCGCGGCCGTCACGCGTGACAATGTGACCCATGCGACACTCCTCCCGGAACTGCGTCCCGCCGGCCCCCGTCCTCGACAGGCGACCTTGACCGGGCGTTCATCGTGGCTGTATGATGTGAGGACTCCATTCTACAGGCGCTGTCAACGTGTGGCGGCGCATCCAGCCGACGAAAGGAGAGGCCCATGAAGCGGGTTCTCACCGCACTGCTGTGCGCTGTCGTCGTGCTCGGCTTCGCAGGTTCCCCGGGGGCCCAGACCCTCGAGGACAAGGTCAGCGAGTTCGAGCTCGACAACGGCATGAAGTTCCTGGTCGTGGAGCGGCATGAGGCGCCGGTCGTCTTCTGCGCCGTGGCGTTCCGGGTGGGGAGCATCTACGAGCGCCCCGGCATCACGGGAATCTCGCACCTTCTCGAGCACATGCTGTTCAAGGGGACCGCTACGGTCGGCACGAAGGACTTCGAGGCCGAACAGGCGTACCTGGAGCGCGAGGACGAACTGGCGGAGACGATCCGTTCACTTCGGCTCGAGATGGAGCCGTGGCGCTACCAGATCTTCGAGGAGGATGCGACCTCGGTCATCGCGAACCTGAGCGAGGCCGACCGGGAGGCCGTCGGGAACGACCGCGCGCTGGAGCTCGAACTCCTGGTTGAAAGGCTGACCGAGCGCGGACCGACCGGGGCGATGCTCGACGTCCCTGGCCTGGTTGAAGAGGGCAACACCGACTACTACGGTCTCTACATCGAGCTCCTGACGAACGAGATGATGCTCCAGGACGTCATGGCGGAGCACCGCGAGCTCATCGTCTCGAACGAGCTCTGGGAGACCTACATGAACAACGGCGCCCGGATGCTGAACGCCGGGACGTCGTACGACGGGACGTTCTACTTCGCGTACCTGCCGGCGAACCGCCTCGAGCTCTTCATGCTCCTCGAGTCCGACCGTCTCGCCAACGCCGTCTTCCGCGAGTTCTACACGGAGCGGGATGTCGTCGCCGAGGAGCGCCGGATGAGCGAGAACGAGCCCGAGAGCATGCTGTTCGAGTCGTTCATGGCCACCGCCTACTCGGCCTGCATGTACCGAAGCCCGGTCCTCGGCTGGATGTCCGACATCCAGATGACGACCCGGCAGGACCTCCAGGACTACTACGACCGCTACTATGCGCCGAACAACGCGCTTGGCATCTTCATCGGTGACGTGACGCCGGAGCAGGTGCAGGAGTTCGCCGAGGAGTACTTCGCGCCTATTCCCGCCGGCGAGGAGCTGCCTCCGCTCGTCACATGCGAGCCGGAGCAGCAGGGCGAGCGCCGTGTCGTCGTGAAGAAGGACGCGAAGCCCGTGCTCATGATGGGCTATCACGTGCCCCAGATCCCTCATCCGGACGCCTACGTCATGGAGATGATCTCAGGCATCCTCTCGCAGGGACGCACGAGCCGCTTCCACACCTCGATCTACGAGGAGCAGGGTCTGACGCGCAGCGCCCCGAGCGCGTGGATCGGTCCGGGGAGCCGGCTTGCGCCGCTCTTCGTCATCAACGCCGAGCCGAAGGCGCCCCACACGCTCGAGGAGGTCGAGGCCGCCGTCTACGCTGAGCTCGAGCGCCTCAAGACGGAAGAGGTCGAGATGCGCGAGCTCGAGCGCCTCTGGAACGCCGAGGAGGCGATGCTCGTGCGGGCGCTCGGCTCCAACATGGGGATGGCGTTCCGCGTCGGCATGTACGAGGCGATGCGCGGAGACTGGCGGGCCATCTACACCGATATGGAGCGCAAGAAAGCCGTCACGCCGGCCGACATCATGCGTGTGGCGAAGAAGTACTTCACCGAGGAGAATCGCACGGTCGGCTGGCTCGTCGAGGTCGAGTCGGACGAGCCCGACTCCGGCGAGGAGGAGCTCGATCTCCGGAAGCTCATGCAGTGGGCGCAGACGCTTCCCGAGGAAGAGCAGCGCGAGATGATGATGAAGTTCCAGTCGCTCGACGAGCAGGGCCGCGCGGAGTTCGCGAAGGAGCTCTGGGAGCGCATGAAGGCCGAGCAGGGATAACCGGCGGAGAGCCCCATCGGGGCTCACCAACAGTCAAGGAGTGTACCGATGAGAGTGACATCCGCCATGATAGCGTCCGTGCTCGTGCTGGCCTCGCTCCTCGCGGGGTGCGCGGGAACGGCGCCGACCGCCGACATGGAGCAGGTGAGCGGCAGGGGGCTGCCGCAGGTTCTGTCCACCGAACCGGAGGACCTGGACTACCCGGCGCTCGAACTCGAGACGCCGGAGTACGAGCGCATCGAGTTCGCGAATGGCATGCACGGCTTCTTCATCGAGGACCACGAGATCCCGATCGTGGATATCCACATTCTGATCCCGACCGACTTCTCGCCGGAGAACAGGGAGGGCGTCGCGACGCTGACCGCCCGGGTCATGCGGAACGGCGGCTCCGAGGAGTGGCCGGGTGAGCGCATCAACGAGGAGCTGGAGTTCGTGGCCGCGCGCGTCGAGGTGAGCGCGGGAACGCGGAGGCTCGATGTCCATGTGAACTGCCTGACGAAGGACCTGGATCTCTGCCTCGATGTTCTGGAAGAACTCCTCGCTCGTCCGGCGTTCCCGGAGGACGTCTTCGAGCTGCGCCGGGAGTCGCTCCTGGAGGACGTGCGCCGCGAGAACGACGAGCCGCGCGCCGTCGCATGGCAGGAGTACCGCAAGTCTCTCTACGGCGACCACCCGATGGGGCGCGACGCGTCGGTCGAGTCCGTGACCACAATCACGAGGGACGATCTGGTCGCATTCCACCGGGCGTACGTGGCTCCCGACAACGCGATCATCGGCATCGTCGGCGACGTCACACGCGATGAGATCGTCGCGAGGCTCGATGAGGCGCTGGCCGACTGGGACGGCGACCCGGTCGAGCCGGAGCCCGTCCCCGAGCTGGAGCGGGACCTCGAGCCCTCCGTGCAGTACGCCTTCAAGGACATCAACCAGGCCGTCATCATGATCGGCCACCTCGGCGTGAACAGCAGGAACGAGGACCTTCCCGCCATCCGTGTGATGAACTTCATCCTCGGCGGGGGGAGCTTCACGTCCCGCATCACCCAGAAGGTGCGGACAGACGAGGGTCTGGCGTACGCAGCCTATTCGCGCTACGGCGACGACCCCTGGACCTATGGTCTCTTCACGGCATCGTCGCAGACGCGGGCCGACGCGGCCGGGCGTGCCGCCGGTCTCATCGTCGACATCATCGAAGAGATGAAGGAGAACGGACCGACGGCCGATGAGTTCCGGAGGGCGAGAGACACGTACCTCAACCAGCAGGTGTTCCAGTACGAGTCGAAGTCGGAGATCGTCAAGCGCCTCATCCGCTATGAGTACGAGGGACTGCCGCTCGACAGGCCGGAGCGCTTCATTGAGGCCATCGAGACCATGACGATCGAGGACGTGAAGCACGCGGCGGCCGAGTACCTGCACCCCGACGCCCTCACGTTGCTCTTCGTCGGCGATCCGGAGCAGTTCGACGTGCCGCTCTCGACGTTCGGCGAGGTGCACGAGATCGACCTGGAGTAGCGCGGGGGCCGCCAGGGGACCATATTGAGAACCGCCCGGGATGGACGGGCCCGGGCGGTCTCTCGTCTCTTCGGGAATGTATCGTCGCGCGCGGCGGAAGCGGGCGCGCGGGAAGGCCAACGCTATGAAGCTCGTCAGATCCGCTCTCATCATCGTCGGCGCCGTGGTCCTTGTGCTGGCGGCGCGCTACGTCCTCCTGCGGGGGGAGGCCGATGAGCGCTCCCGGGGTCCCCGCGTGACGACCGTCACGACCGAGGTCGTCGACGCGAGGATGTTCTCCGACCGCACGGAGGCCATCGGCACCGTGACGCCGAACGAGTCGGTCATCATCACGCCCGCCGTGACCGAGCGGGTCGCCGCGGTCCACTTCGATGACGGAGCCCTTGCCCGTGCGGGTGACGTGCTGGTCGAGCTCAACCACACCGAGGAGTCGGCGGCCGTCAAGGAGGCCCGGGTCGCGTACGAGGAGCGACAGCGCGAACTCGACCGGGTGGCGGAGCTTCGCGACGGCGACCTCGTGTCGCAGGAGGAGCTCGATGTCGCCCGGGGCGATCTCGATGCGGCGGCCGCGCGGCTCGAGGCGGCGCGGGCCCGGCTCGACGACCGCATCATCGAGGCCCCTTTCGACGGTGTGCTGGGCATACGGCGGGTCAGTCCCGGGGCCCTCGTCTCGCCCGGGACGGTCATCACGACCCTCGACGACCTGAGCGTCGTCAAGGTGGACTTCGCCGTCCCGGAGGCCCTGCTCGCCCAGGTCGAGGTGGGCCAGACCGTCATCGGACGGGCGACGCCGTGGCCCGACGAGGAGTTTCGCGGACGGGTCACCGCCGTGGAGCCCCGCGTCGACCCGGCCACCCGGGCGGTCGGGATGCAGGCGACGATCCCGAACCCGGAGCGTCGACTCCGCGGCGGGATGCTGCTGACGGTCGAGCTCACGTGCTGTCCGCGCGAGGCGGCCGGCGTGCCGGAACGCGCGCTCCTCTCGTACGCCGACAAGCAGTATGTCTTCGTCATCCGCGGAGGGGAGCGGGTCGAGCAGCGTGAGGTCACGCTCGGCGCGCGCGAGGTGGGCCTCGTCGAGGTCACCCACGGCCTCGCCCCGGGCGACACCATCGTCGTCGACGGCCTGATGAGCCTGAGGGACGGCGCGCAGGTCCGCGTGGTACCTGACGGGATCGAGACCGAGCAGGCTGCTCCCTCCGGGCGGGCCTCCTGATGGTCCTCTCCGAGCTCTCCATCAAACGACCCGTCTTCGCGACCGTCATCAGCCTGGTGCTGATCGTGTTCGGCATCATCTCTTACCAGCGTCTCGCGCTCCGCGAGTATCCCGACATCGACCGGCCCATCATCAGCGTGTCGACCAGCTACGGCGGCGCGGCGGCCAACGTCGTGGAATCGAGGATCACGCAGATCATCGAGGGGGCCGTCTCGAGCATCGAGGGACTCAAGACCGTCGAGTCCGCCAGCTCGGACGGCTACTCGCGCGTCAGTCTCGAGTTCGACATCGAGCGCGACATCGACGAGGCCGCCAACGACGTGCGCGACCGCGTGAGCCGCGTCGTCGGCAGGCTGCCCGAGGAGGCCGACCCGCCGCGCGTGTCGAAGCGCGGCGGCGGGAGCGGGGCCGACCTCATCATAGGGCTCTGGCACCCGACGATGTCGCAGATGGAACTCACGGACTTCGCCGAGCGGCATCTGCTGGACCGGTTCTCGATCGTCGACGGGGTCGCCGACGCCCGCGTGTTCGGCGGGAAGCGCTTCGCGATGAGGGTGTGGCTCGACAGGCGGGCGCTGGCGGCGCGCGGTCTGACGGTGCAGGACGTCGAGAGCGCTCTCAGGTCTGAGAACGTGGAGCTGCCCGCCGGGCGTCTCGAGTCTGAGATGCGGGAGTTCTCCATCCGTCTGGAACGTGGGTTCCGGACCGCCGATGACTTCCGGAGGCTGGTCGTCCACCGCGGCAACGGCTATCTCGTGCGGCTCGACGACGTCGCCGACATCGAGGTCGCGCCGGAGGACCTCCGCGACAGCTTCACGGCCGAGGGCCAGAGCGCCATCGGGATCGGCGTCTCCCGCCAGTCGACGGCCAACACGCTGGCCGTCATCAGCGGCGTCAAGGCCGCGATGGAGGAGGTGAGGCCGCAGCTCCCCGAGGGCATGGAGCTCACTGTCCTGAGGGACAGCTCGGTCTTCATCCAGGCGGCGATCCACGAGGTGCGACTGGCGCTCCTCATCGCCTGCGCGCTCGTCATCGGCATCATCTTCGTCTTCCTGGGAAGCGGTCGCGCGGCGCTCGTGCCCGCGCTGACGGTTCCCATCTCGCTCGTCTCGGCCTTCATCGTCCTCGCGGCCTTCGGGTTCTCCATCAACCTGCTGACATCTCTGGCCCTCGTGCTGGCGATCGGCCTTCTCGTGGACGACTCCATCGTGGTGCTGGAGAACATCCACCGGCGCATCGAGGAGGGCGAACCGCCGCTTCTCGCGTCGTTCCGCGGCGTCAACGAGGTGGCCTTCGCCGTCATCGCGACGACGCTGGTGCTCGTGGCCGTCTTCGTCCCCATCGGTCTCATG
>WJMD01000127.1 GCA_014728125.1 Candidatus Effluviviaceae Genus V sp. | reverse complement strand
GCCTAGACTGTGTGATATGAGAACTCGAACACTCATCGTGGGAGCTGTGACGCTCCTCGTCATGGCGCTCCTGCACCTGCCCTCGGGCGCGCAGCAGTTCGGTCGGAACAAGGTCCAGTACGACCAGTTCGAGTGGACCATTCTCACGACCGAACACTTCGACGTCTACTACTACGACGGCTCGGCCGACGTTGCCGACGCCGTCGCACTGATGGTCGAGCAGGCCTACGATGACTACCGCCGCGTGCTCGGACACGACCTGACGACCGTCATCCCCGTCATCGTGTACGCGTCCCACAACGACTTCCAGCAGACGAACGTCTCCCTGACGCACGTCGGCGAGTCAGTCGGCGGCTTCACCGAGCTCTTCAAGAACCGCGTCGTCGTGCCGTTCACGGGGTCGTACTCCGACCTCCGGCACGTCGTCTATCACGAACTCGTCCACGTCTTCATGTTCGACGTCGTCTACGGTGGCCTCGTCCGCTCCGTCATCCGTCAGGCCTACATGAACCCGGTGCCGCTCTGGTTCACCGAGGGCCTGGCGGAGTACGTGTCCCAAGGCTGGGACGAGGAGGCCGAGATGATCCTCCGCGACCTGACGGTCGCGGACAGGGTCGTCCCGCTCCAGTACCTCTACGGAGGCTACCTCGTCTACAAGGAAGGCCAGTCGGTGATGACGTTCATCGCCGAGCGATACGGCCGGAACAAGATCGCGGAGATCGTCAAGTCGCTCGCGAAGACCCAGAATCTCGAGAGGTCTCTGAGCGAGGCCGTCGGCCTGACCACCGCCGAGCTCAATGAGGAGTGGGAACGCTGGCTGAAGGAACGCTACTGGCCGCAGGTCGAGATCCTCGACCGCGGAGACGAGATCGCGCGGCTCGTGACCGACCACAGGAAGGACGGTTCGTATCTCAACCTCGGGCCCGCCGTCTCGCCGGACGGCCGCCGCGTCGTCTACGTGACCGACCGGTCGGGCTACGCAGACGTCAGGGTCTCCTCGACGCTCGACGGTGAGGAACTCGGGACGCTCGTGCACGGCGGCCGCTCGGACGAGTTCGAGCAGCTTCATATCCTGAGGACCGGCTTCGGCTGGTCGCCCGACGGCGAGGAGATCTGTTTCGTGGCCAAGTCGGGAGGGGACGACGCGCTTCACTTCGTGGATACCGAGAGTGGCGACCTCGTCAACAGCCTGACCTTCGACCTCGACGGCATGTTCACCCCCTCCTGGTCGCCGGACGGTGACCGGGTCGTCTTCGTCGGCACGAAGGAGGGCGCCTCCGATCTCTACATGGCCCACATCGAGACCGGAGAGCTCGTTCGCCTGACCGACGACTTCTACGACGAACGGGACCCGGAGTGGTCCCCGGACGGAACCCGGATCGCCTTCACCTCGGACCGCGGTTCGGAGGCCGAGCTCGGGTTCCGGAGACGGTACGACCTCTACGCGGTCGAGTGGTCGTCGCGGCGGATCGACAGATTGCCTTCGACACCCGGCAACGACAGTTCGCCGACCTGGTCGCCCGACGGACGGTCGATCATCTTCTCGTCGACGGCCGGCGGCTCGCCCGACCTCTACGCGATCACGCTCGCCGACTCGTCGATCTCGAGACTGACCGCCCTGGTCGGAGGCGCGTCGGCCCCGAGCTGGGCGCGCGAGAACGACTGGCTCGTCTTCTCGCTCTACTCCAACGGCGGATGGGACATCGCCGCCGTCAAGGAGCCGCTCGAGCGGCTCCCGGAGGCCTCGGGCACGCTGCCGCCCGTGGAGCCGCTCGACAGACCGGGCGTCCCGGTGACCGACGCGAATCTGGAGGAGGGTCCGCCCGAGCGGCCCCTCTCCGAGGTACGGCTCGTCCCGGACGACGCCTCATCGGTCCCGGAACCCCCGGAGCCCGAGCCGGACGATGACGAGACGGTCGACCGCGTGCGCGACGCCTACGCGTCCGCGACCGGGAGGAAGGAGGAGCGCGAATCGGACGAAGGACGCGACGTCGGGATGACCCGCCCGTACGAGACGCGCTTCACGCCGGACTGGATGTCGGGCGGCGTCGGCTACAGCTCGGGATACGGACTCTCGGGAGGGGCACAGATCGCCGTCTCGGACATTCTGGGGAACCACCGTTTCTACATCGCGACCGACTTCTTCTCGAACATCGAATCGAGCAATTTCTACGTCCTCTACGAGCACCTGGCCAGACGACCGAACCTCTCGGTGGGCGTCTACAACTTCAAGGAGTACTACTACTCCGAGCGCACCAGGCTGGGCGAGGACCTGGGTGAGAAGCGCTACTTCTCCGAGCGCAGCTACGGCATGTCGGTCGGAGCGTCGTACCCCTTCAGCCGCTTCACGCGGCTCGAGTTCGACGTCTCGGCGCTGACGGTCGACCGCCGGTTCGCGGAGGAGCTCGATACCGGCGAGATCGAGCTGACCGACGAGACGGTCAAACGGTCGCTCTTCATACCCAGCCTCAGGCTGGTCAACGACACGACGCTCTGGGGCATGGTCGGACCTGTCAGCGGGGGACGCTCCTCGATCTCCGTGTCGAAGTCCTGGGAGTCCGGCGGCGACTTCACCTATCTGACCGGCATCGCCGATATCAGGCGGTATCTGAGGGTCGGCCGGCGACACACGATCGCGATGAAGCTCGTCGCGGCGCGGAGCTCGCAGCAGAACGCGCAGAACTTCTTCATCGGCGGCGTCAACAGCCTCCGCGGCTACGACGACTTCGAGTTCAGCGGAACGAAGATGGCCCTGACCACGCTCGAGCTGCGCTACCCGTTCATCGACTACCTGGTCATCGCCTCGCCGCTGCCGATCGCCCTGCGGGGTCTCAGGGGCGTCATGTTCATCGATCTCGGGGCCGCGTGGGACGTGAACGAGGAGTTCAAGGGCGCTTCGCGTAAGGGCGGGTTCCACCTCCAGGACATCAAGGCGAGTTACGGCATCGGCGTCAGGATGAACCTCGGCTTCTTCGTCATCCGCGTCGACCGCGCCTGGCGGACCGACCTCCGGTCCACCGGCGGAGCCAGAACGCACTTCGCGCTCGGCGCCGAGTTCTAGGAGCGACTCCCTCTGACGGACCCCCCGTGATCGGAGGAGACCTCTCTGACGACCGATCTCGAGCTCGATCTCAATCTCAACGAGGCGCAGGTCCGCGCGGTCCGCCACCCAGGCGGGCCGCTCCTTGTGCTCGCCGGTGCCGGCAGCGGGAAGACCCGCGTTCTGACCTACCGAGTCGCTCACCTCATCGGGGAGCGGGGTGTGAGCCCGCGCCGCGTGCTCGCCGTGACGTTCACGAACAAGGCCGCCGACGAGATGAAGCGCCGTGTCGCCGAGCTGACCGGGGCGGACGCCCGGCTGGTCTGGATCGGAACGTTCCACTCGATCGCCGCGAGGATCCTGCGGGCGGAGTCCCGGTGGGGATGGTGGACCCCGTCGTTCTCGATCTACGACGAGGCCGACTCCACAGCGCTCATCAAGCAGTCGATGGAGAAGGCCGGCGTGTCGTCCTCGGTTTTCAGCCCGAAGGCCGTGCTGTCGTCCATCTCGAGGGCCAAGGACCGCCTCATCGACGCCTCGCTCTACGCGGAGACGGCCGGCGGCTACTTCGAGGAATGCGTGGCCGGTGTCTACCGGGAGTACGAGTCGGGCCTTCGTCGGATGAACGCCTTCGACTTCGACGACCTCATCATGGGGACCGTGCGGCTCCTGCGCGACGAACCGCGCGTCCTCGACGCCTATTCCGAGCGCTTCCAGCACGTGCTCGTCGACGAGTATCAGGACACGAGCCACGCGCAGTACCAGCTGGTCAACCTGCTCTCGTCGATGCACCGCAACATCATGGTCGTGGGCGACGACGACCAGTCGATCTACGGCTGGCGCGGCGCCGACATCTCGAACATCCTCGACTTCGAGCACGATCACCCGGATGCGACCGTCGTGACGCTCGAGCAGAACTACCGCTCGACCGGCGGGATCCTCGACGCGGCGCATGACGTCGTCTCGAGGAACGCGCGCCGGAAGGAGAAGAAGCTCTGGACCGACCGCGGCGACGGCGTCCCGGTCCGTGTCGTCAGGGTGGCGAACGAGTATCATGAGGCCGACGCGATCCGCGACATGATCGGCTCGCTCATCGACGAAGAGGAACTCGCCGCCCGCGACTTCGCCGTGCTCTACCGGACGCACGCGCAGTCCAGGGTGATCGAGGACAGTCTACGCCGGGCGGGAGTCGCCTACGACATCGTCGGCGGCGTCCGCTTCTACGAGCGTGCCGAGGTGAAGGACGTTCTCGGCTACCTGCGCGTCATCGCGAACCCCGATGACGCGGTGAGCCTCGGGCGGATCATCAACGTCCCGCCGCGCAAGCTCGGGAAGAAGTCGGTCGAGCGGCTCGAGGACTTCGCCGCCGGGGCCGGGATCCCGCTGAGAGAGGCGCTCGGCCGGTCGGTCGAGATCGAGGGTCTTACGCCGCAGGCGAGGAAGTCGCTCGATGCGCTCGCCGCGATGTTCGCCTCGCTCGAGGAGAAGGTCGACACGGACCCGGCCGACGCTCTCATCCGCGAGGTCCTGGAGGCCTCGGGTTATACGGCGTGGCTCGAGGGGCAGCGTACCGACGAGGCGACCGAACGGCTCGGGAACGTCGAGGAGCTCGTCTCCGCGGCGGCCGAGTTCGCCGAGGTCAGCGAGCGAAGCGACCTGCCGGCCTTCCTGGAACAGGTCGCGCTTGTCGCCAACATCGACATGTGGGAGGACCGGCTCGACGCCGTGTCCCTCATGACGCTCCACAACGCCAAGGGGCTCGAGTTCCCGGCCGTCATGGTCCCCGGACTGGAGGAGGGTCTCCTGCCGCACGAGTCGTCGTTCGGCGACGTCGAGGAACTGGAGGAGGAGCGCCGGCTTCTGTACGTCGGCATGACGCGGGCGAAGGACCACCTCGTCCTTCTGTCGGCCGACACGAGGCGGAGGGCCGGCGTGCTCGACGTCCGGGTCGCCTCCCGCTTCATCGACGAGATCGACCCTTCCCGCCTCGAGGTCGTCGCGCCGGCGGTCCGCCCGTCCGGGCGAGGTCGGAGAGGCGGACGAGCGCGGGCGCGCCGGGGGAGGCCGCCGCGAAGCGATATGTTCCCGGACTACGAGAACATGAGCCAGGAGACGGTCGAGCTCGGACCGGGAACGCGCGTGCACCACAAGACCTGGGGTGACGGCGTGGTGCTCGAGGTCGCCGGCCGCGGCGGGGATGCCATCGTCCGGGTGAGGTTCGCCGGTGACGTCGAGAAGCGGATCATGCTACGGTACGGTGGCCTGGAGATCCTGGGAAACTAGGGGGGATGTGACCCCATGCCGATCGGACGCGACGAGGTCGAGCGGGCCGCGCGTCTCGCGCGCCTCGAACTCGACGAGGCCACCGCCGCCCGGCTGGTCGCTGAGCTCTCGCGCATCGTCGACTACGTCGACCTGCTCGAGGAGGCGGTAGGCGACGCGGGCGAGCTCGCGCTGTCCCCGCCCGATGCCGTGCGGGACGACCTGCCGGGCGCGACCCTCGAGCAGTCGGTGGCGCTCGGGAACGCCGCGAGGACGAGAGCGGGTGCGTTCGAGGTGCCGGGATTCCTGCCGGACGCTTCGCAGGACGAGGACGCGTCGCCATGAGGCCGGCCGCGCTCCCGTTCGCCGAGGCCTCGTCGCTCATCTCATCGGGCTCGCTGACATGCCGCGAGCTCGTCGAGGACTCGCTCGACCGTCTCGGTTCGGTCGGACGCGACCTCGGAGCCGTGCTCGCCGTCGCCGATCGTCCGACCGCGCTCGCGGCGGCCGACGCGGCCGACGCGGCGCGGGGCCGCGGGGCGGCGCCCTCGCCCATCGCGGGCTTTCCGAT
>WJMD01000126.1 GCA_014728125.1 Candidatus Effluviviaceae Genus V sp. | reverse complement strand
CTTCCGTTCCCGACACGACGGGAGTCGTACTCGACCGACGTGATGCCGACCGCTCCCTCCGGACCGGGGTCACGGACGTCGACCGCCTCGAGGAGCCTCCCGAGAGCGACGCGCCGTCCGCCCGTCGCTGGGTCTCCGGACTGTCCAGGGTTCCTGCTCACCAGCGTCTCCATCATCGATTCCGTCCCGTCACGGAGAGCAGCGCACGACCACCCGGTCGCCGGGTTCGACCGACGAGCCCGGTCGCGGTGACTGCTCGCGTACGAGACCGCTTCCCTCGAACCTCAGTGAGAGCCCCCGCATGGTCACCTCGCGGCGGGCCGCCCTGATACTCATCCCGCGAAGGTCGGGCAGCTCCACGCCCGCATCCTCGTCCATCCGCTCGACCGCGGCGATGCACGTGACCGGCGCGATGTCGGCCCCGAGCCACGGCGCGCCTCCGGTGTTGACGGCCGCGGGTTCCTTTCGAGCCGCCGCGTAGCGCCGGAGACCACCGCGAGCGTCTCCCGCGTCGGCCGGGCCGAAGACCAGTTCATGCCTGGGACCGCGCACGACACGCTCCATGATCCGACCGAAGACCGGTGCAGCGACCTGGCCTCCGAGGCCCCTTCCTTCCGGCTCGTCGATCACGACGAGGCAGACGATACGGGGATCGTCAACGGGCGCCACTCCGGCGAAGGACGACACGAAGCGTCCGGCCGAGAAGCCGTCGTCGCCGGGGACCTTCTTCTGGGCCGTGCCCGTCTTGCCCCCGACCGCGATCTCCGCGACGGCGGCGTTCCCGCCCGTTCCGAACTCGGTGACGGCTGCCATGAGGCCGAGAAGCGTCTCCGCGGTCTCAGGCTCGATGACCTGACGGACGACGGTCGGCCGCGTCTCCTCGACGACGCGCCCGTCCTCGTCGACGACCGCCTGGATGACGCGCGGCTCCATCAGGTAGCCGTCGTTGGCGACCGCGCCGTACGCCAGCGCGAGCTGGAGCGGCGTCGCGGCCAGCTCCTGGCCGATGGCGATCGTCGGCAGCGACCTGCCGCTCCACGCGGACGGCTCGCGCAGGACGCCTCTCACCTCGCCCGGCAGCATGATGCCCGTGTGGCAGCCGAAGCCGAAGCGGCGAGCGAACGTGTAGAGCGGCACCCTGCCGATCGACTCGGCGATCTGCGCGAAGCAGACGTTCGACGACTTGGCGAAGGCGTACGTGAAGTCGAGCCAGCCGTACTCGTGGATGTCGTGGATCGTGCACCAGGGGAACCGCATCGAGCCTCGTCCCGCGTGGTAGACCGAGGTGAGCTCTGCAGCGCCGGTCTCGAGGGCCGCGGCCGCCGTGATCAGCTTGAAGGTCGAACCGGGCTCGAACTGGTCTGTGATGACACGGTTTCGCTGGCTGGCCACCGAGTAGCGCGACGGGCAGTTCGGGTCGTAGTCGGGCCACGACGTCATCGCCAGGATGTCGCCGGTCCGCGGGTTCAGCATGACGACCGACCCGCCCATGGCCTCGTGCTCCCGTACGGCGCGTCTGAGCTCGACCTCGGCGATCTCCTGAAGCTCGGCGTCGATCGTCAGGACGACCGAGTGCCCGTTCCGCGGCGTCACCTCCGTGCACGCCGGCGTCGGCGTCCGCAAACCGCGCGCGTCGACGTAATAGCAGACGACCGCCTCGGAGCCCGTCAGCAGCGAATCGGCCTGAAGCTCGACGCCCGAGAGCCCGCGCCCGTCGAGGTCGGTCATCCCGACGACGTGACACGCGCGCCGCCCGTGGGGATAGACGCGCTTGCTCTCCTTGTGGAAACCGATGCCGTCGAGCTCCGCCTCCTTTAGCCTCGACGCGACATCGGGCGGGACCTGGCGCTCGATCCAGACGAACGTCTGGTCGGACGCGAGCTTCCGCCTGTACTCGTCGACGCTTCCGCCGAGGGTCGAGGCGAGCGTGCGCGCCGCCGTCATCGGCGCGTCGACCTCCCCGGGATGCGCGTAGACCGACTCGACCCGCAGGTTGCCCGTCAGCGGCGTCAGGTTTCTGTCGTAGATCGTGCCTCGCTCGGGAGAGAGCTTCACGCGCACCACGTGCTGGCGCTCGGCCCGGCCGGCCAGCGCCTTGCCGTGGACGACCTGGATGGTGAACAGCCTCACGACGATGAGCGCCCAGACGAGCACGCCCACGACGAAGGCCGCGTGCAGACGTCGGATGTGTGCGCCCTCCGTGGTGGGCCGCCTATCCGTCCGTCGACTCAACGCGCTCTCCCTCCACGAGGTCGATCGTGCGGGCCTCAAGCGACGTGCCGCCCGAGCCGATCACCACGACCTCGTTCTCTCTCGGGTACCTCATGCCCAGGTGCTCCGCGGCGTACTCCTCGATCCGCGCCCTGCTCGAGAGCTCGGAGCACCGCATCTCCAGAAAGCCGATCTCGGCACGGAGCTCCTCGCGCCGCGCCTTGAGGTCGTCGATCTCCGACGCCGTCCTGGCCGCCGACACGTGCTGCCAGACGCAGACGATGCCGGTCGCGAGCGCCGCGCTCCAGAGGATGAGCCCGCGCGTGTGGATCGACGCGCCCATCCTGTTCGTCAGTCGTCCGATGATCCCGCGGCGCTTCACGTCTTCTCCCCTGCCGGAACGGTGCGGCTGGACGCCGCTCCTACGGCTGCTCGCCCTCGGCCAGTCTCTCCGCCGCCCGGAGCTTCGCCGAGCGGGCCCTCGGGTTTCCGTGGACCTCGGCGTCCTCGGGCCTCTCGACACGCTTCGTCAGGATCCTGAGCGTCGGCTTCCTGCCGCAGACGCAGTGCGGCAGGTCCTTCGGACAGGTGCACGGCCGCTCGGAGCCTACGAAGAAGCGCTTGACGATCCGGTCCTCGAGCGAGTGGTACGAGAGGACGACGATGCGCCCTCCCGGTCTCAGGACATCGACCGCGCCCTCGAGTCCCCGTCGGAGGTTGTCGAGCTCATCGTTGACGGCGATCCGGAGCGCCTGGAACACGCGCGCCAGCGTCTTCGTCTTCCGACCGGGCTTCGTCTTGAGGACGGCCCGTTTCAGATCGGAGGTCGTCTCGAGCAGCCCGTCGTGCTTCGCCTGCAGGATGGACCTGGCGATCGGGTGCGCCCGTCGCTCCTCGCCGAACCGCTTGATGATGGCCGCGAGGTCGCGCTCGGACGAGCGGCTGATGACATCGAGGGCCGACGCACCGACGGCGCGGTCGAAGCGCATGTCGAGAGGACCGTCGCTGGAAAACGACAGCCCCCTTTCGGGGGCGTCAAGCTGGAGCGAGGAGTACCCGAGGTCGAAGAGGACCCCGTCGACTTGACCGATCCCTTCCTCAGCGACGATCTCCTTCAGGGATCCGAAGTTGCCCTGCCGGAGCGTGACGCGTGAGCCGAAGGTGTCGAGCGCGGCCTGGGCGGTCACCAGCGTCTCCTCGTCCAGGTCGATCCCCAGCAGGCGACCGGAGGGCGCGTTCAGAAGAACCTGGCGCGCGTGGCCTCCCCCGCCGACCGTGCAGTCGACGTAGAAGCCATCGGTGCGAGTCACCAGGAACTCGACCACCCTGGCCGCCATCACCGGATGATGGACAGGCCCCATGAGATTCCGTTGTTTCAGTTGTGCGTTATTCGGCGCAGGGGATCCCTCGCGGCGGCTGCGTCAGCGCTAGTTCGCTCGCGGCGTTGAAGCGACAGCGTATCCTGGACGCAGTACCGTGTCGGGATCGACTGTTCTCAGATGGCCGCCGAGGCCCGCCAGGAGCAGAATGTTCCTGACGTAGCCGGACACGCCGGCCAGACTGAGTTCACCGTTGTGCGACCGAACGAGGTCGAACTCCCTCGCCAGCATCCCCGCATGCCGGTAGCTGACGTGCTCCACCCCGCTCATGTCGAGAACGATCCTCCTGCGACGTCGCGTCAGGAGGCCGACGAGATGCTCGTGCAGCCGACAAAAGTCCATCCCCTCGATGGTCCCAGCCATCGAGACGACGGCCCTCTCATCGCGCACACTCGAACGGATCGTCATCGCGTCAGGCCCTCTTCGTCGTCGGGACGTCCCGCGCGCCGCTTCCCCGGGACCGACGAGTCGGCCCCGGCCCGGACGGTCAACCTTCGCCGCCCGTCTCGGTCCTGGCGTGCTTCCAGACGTCCTCGGAGATCTCCTCGAACGTTTCGTCGGACTCGGTGTCGTACTGCTCGCGCACGGTCGGGTTCCATATCTCGATGTGATGGAGCACGCCGTTCACGAGCACCTCTCCATCGAGCTTCGCGAACTCGCGGAGAGGCTGAGGCACCATGACGCGGCCGTGACTGTCGACGACGACGGGACGCGCGTGCTCGAACATCGAACGCACGTAGCGCCGTGCGCGGCTCGACGTGAAGCGAAGCTGACTGAGCTCCGCCTCGACGAGCTCCCACTCCTCCATCGGATAGAGGTAGAGGCACTGGTCGTGGCCGCGCGTCATCATGAACGTCTCTCCGACCGCCCGCCGAAACTCGGCAGGCACCGAGACACGCCCCTTCGTGTCCATCGTGTGCCGGTAGGAACCCGAATATGAGGTCACGGCTCGCGTCATGGCTCTTCCCACTTCATCCCACTCTGCTTGGGTGACGGGTGATGTTAGCCACTCGGTCAGGAGCTGTCAAGCGGAATCACGCCTTTTTCTAGACTTTTTTCGGGCGCAGACGGCATCCGAAGGCGGTGGGATGCAAGAAGCCGGCCCAGAGGGCCGGCTCTTGCTTTTGGGGCAGTTCTGTGGCGCGGGCGCGGCTCTGCCGGCACCTACTTGATGAGGATCATCCGGCGCTCCGTTGCCGCGTCGTGCGACGTCAGGCGGTAGAAGTAGACGCCCGACGAGACCGGGTGGCCGTCGTCGTCACGTCCGTCCCAGAGAACCGACTGCTTCCCGGGCCGTGCCACGCGGTCGACCAGCGTCCGCACGACCGATCCGTCGACGTTGTAGATCCTCAGGGTCACGCGCTTCTCGTCCCTCCTGAGGCCCGGGACCTCGTACGTGATCGTGGTCATCGGGTTGAACGGGTTGGGGTGGTTCTGCTCGAGCCGGAGAGGATGCGCGTCGACCCACTCGGGCGTATCGTGCACGCCGACCGGGTCCTCGTGTCCGTAGAACTGCGTGCGCGCGGCATCGTGAAGGAACATCCCCCACTCGACCCCCTCGCCGTCGTCGTAGAGTCCTTCGCAGTCCCAGACGTAGACCGCCGTGTCCATTCCCCCGACGATGACCTCGTTGTCGCCGTCTCCGTCCAGATCGGCCACGGTCGGAGTGCTGTTGACCTCGGCATCCGTCCGGATCGGCCAGCCGCCGGGTACCGTCCCGTCCGCGTTCCAGCAGTAGACGGCGCCGTCCTTGCAGCCCACGACGATCTCGAACTCCTCGTCGCCGTCGATGTCGGCGACGACCGGACTCGAGAGCGTCCCGTCCGGGAGATCCTGAGGCCAGCCGTGGAGCGTCGTACCCTCGTGGTCCTTGATGAGCATCCGGCCGTCCGACGAGAGGATGACGACCTCGAGGGTCCCGTTGCCATCGATGTCGGCGAGCACCGGCGACGGGGGAAAGTCCCCGGAGATGGTGACGACGACCGGCCAGCCCGGCATCGGTGTCCCGTCGGCTTCGACGAGCCAGACCTTTCCACCCTGCGCGGAGACAGCGATCTCCATCGCGCCGTCAAGATCCACGTCGCCGATCGCCGGCGATGTTTCCGAGCGTCTCGAAACGTAGATCGGCCAGCCGGGCAGGCGCGACCCGTCCGCGTTCCAGCCGAAGATGCTGTCGCACGTCGACGACTGGAAGATCTCGGGACTCCGGTCTCCGTCGACGTCGGCCACCGCGGTCGACCCGTAGCACCACTCCGAGCTGAGCGAGCGGAAGCGCCCCATCGTCAGGGGATCGCCGTCGCCGTCCATGTACTCGGAGCCCGTGCCGTGCCAGCAGTAGAGATACCCGTCGGAGCAGGCCTGAAGGACCTCCGAGCGGCCGTCTCCGTCGAGGTCGGCCAGCGCGGGACTGGCCCAACAGAATCTCATGGTGGCCGTCGGCCAGCCCGGCACGACCGAGCCGTCCTCGGCGTTCCATGCCCATACCTCGTAGATCGGATCCGAGTCGGACCCGACGTTCTGCCAGGCCGGAGCCACGATCTCGAGCCCCGGGTCCCCGTCGATCTCGCCCACGGCGGGCGACGCCCGATAGCCCCCGGTCCCGTCGACGGCGAAGACCCCGTTCGTCCTCGGGTCACCGTCACCGTCCATGTACTCGAGCCCGTCGTGGTGCCAGGCGTAGATCTCGACGGAGGCGACCACGATCTCCAGGTCGCCGTCACCGTCGAGGTCGGCGACCGCCGGGCTCGCGTACATGCTGCCCGACGTCTGCAGAGGCCAGCCCTCGAGGCTGGGCGGGTTCGTCGAGAGGTTCAGCGTCTCGGAACGGGCGCCCCGGTTGCCCGACGAGTCGATCGCCGCAACACAGTAATGGTAGACCGTGTTCTCAAGCAGCCCCGTATCCTCGAAGTACCCGATCCGCCCCAACGGTCCGCCGTTCGCACGCACGTATGGCCCCGACGGATCCTGCGAGCGCAGCACGTCGTAGCCCATGAGGTCGGCATCGTCGACCGGGGTCCACGCGAGCTCGATGGTCGTGCCCTTGACGTCCCCCCACAGGCTGTCGCTGACGCCGGGCGGGGCGAGGTCGAGGAACGACGTCCACTCGCCTCCCCGACCGTCGCTCAACTGCAGCCGGAGATGCGAGTTCAGGGCGCCCGCGATGTCCACGGTGAACCCACCGGTCCCGAGGGCGGAAGCACCAGCGATGAGATCGCCCCAGGTGTCGAGACTGTCGGTGACCGTCGCCTCGGGACCGGGGTAGTGAAGGACGCCGTGGAGCCCCACGGCGACACCGTGTCCATCGTTCGCGATCTCGAGAAGGAGATCGACGGTCTCACCGACCTCGGCGACGCCGTCGCCGTCGCCGGCTGAGTCGTCGATCTCCGTCGTAAGCACGCGAACCTCGGGCGCAAAGAGCCTGACGGCGAACGTGTCTGCGCGGACCGCTCGAAGGCCGTCGTCGATCTCCAGCGTGAAGACCGCGTCGTGCTCGTCGGGCGCGCTCTCCGACACGGCCAGCCGGAAGGCGGCGGGGACGGAGATGGTGGCGCCGGGTCCGAGAGTGCCGGTCGTCGCCGTGTCGTCTTCGATCGTGACATACGGATCGCTCGTCGAGAGCGTCGCCTGAACGGAGGCCGCCGCGACGCCGTCGTTGGCGAAGACGACGTCGAGCTCCACGGTCTCGCCGGCCTCGACGGCGCCGTTCCCGTTCCCGTCGCTTCCACCGGAGCCGTCATCGTCGATGCTCCAGGAATCGAGCGCCAGCACGGCGTTCTCGGCCGGCAGGACGTCGACCGTCGCCTCATACGGGAAGTAGTCCAGAGCGGTCACGGTCAGCGCCAGCGACCCCGTCGTCCTCGCGCGCACGGGCACCACGGCCTCTCCCGAGGGGCCGGTCAGGGCGTACGCGTAGACCTCGTCGCCCTTCTGAACACAGACCAGCGCCCCCTCGACCGGGTCGGGATCGGCGACGGACACCGTGATGCTTGAGTCGCCGACTCGGCAGTCCGTGTCGTGCGCGACAGCAAAGGTGTCGATCCGCCCAGTGTAGATCGGCAACTCGGGATCACCAAGATAGAGCAGCGACAGCTGGGACCACCGGTCGGTGTTGTCGGTCCCCGACTCCGCCTGGCTCGCGTGGCGTGCCTTGCACTCGGCGAAGACACTCCCGGCCCGCGGGTCGGCATCGGTGTAGAGGATGTCGAGCCAGTCCCAGTAGTAGTGCCTGAGCGTGGCCGGGAACGCGTAGCGCGTCGGCCCGACGGCGGCGACCCCGCCGCCTGTCGGATTCTCGATACAGCGCTCCGCGATGCAGTCGAAGTCGATCGCCGCGCTCGTGCAGTTGAGAAGCCAGAAGACGGACGCCTTCGACCGGCCGTTCGCGAAGGTGGACATGTCGCTCATCGTCAGATAGTTGTTGTAGCCGACACGCAGAATGTCCTTGTTCCCGTGTCCGACGTGCGTGACGACGTTGTAGCCGCGTTCGATCGAATCGGCGGCCGCGACCTGGTCCAGCGGATACGATTCAGGGAACTCCTCGTGGTTGGCGAACAGCTTGACCTCGTGGAGCTCGTCCGGCACCGACGAGGGCAGTTTGTTGATGATGTCCTCCCCGCCGTCGAAGCTGTAGGCTCCGGACTGCCAGTCGTACGGGAAGAGGACCTCGGCGAGGTAGAGATTCCGATCCGTGAAGTGGGGCGTCGGAGCCTTCTCGTACGTCAGGCACTTGTCGACGAAGACCTCGGCACCGACCGCGTCGGTGACGGGTGCCCGTCCGACCAGGATATCCGGATAGAGATCGACGCTGTCGCCCGGGGATGTGATACCGCGATCGGCCTCACCGAAGAGATCGTCGCCGTCCCCGTTCCAGTTGCCGTCGAGATCGCTGAAGTAGAGGTCGGCGGGGATGCTGTCTCCCCCGTAGTAGCCCGTCCACGCGTACCGCACCGGGACGACGTTCGTGTCACCTCCGAGGAGGACGTAGGTCGTGCCCCACGTCGCGTACGCGTCCTGGAGGAACATCCGGATCCGCTCCGCCGTGTCCGAGCCGCCCGTGTAGTTCGACTCGATCCACGACACCGTCCGGATCACCGTCGG
>WJMD01000125.1 GCA_014728125.1 Candidatus Effluviviaceae Genus V sp. | reverse complement strand
TCGCGGAGGGCCGCCTCGATGAGCGCGCGAACCTCCGCTTCCTCGAGCGCCCTGAGTTCAAAGACCTGGATCCTCGAGAGGAGCGCCGGGTTCAGGTAGAAGAACGGGTTCTCGACCGTCGCCCCCACCATCGTCACGGTGTCGTCCTCGAGAGGTCCCAGGAGCACGTCCTGCTGCGATTTGTTGAAGCGATGGACCTCATCGAGGAACAGGATCGTCCGCTTCGGTCGTCTGTTCCTCGCCTCCGCGATGGTCCTTCTCAGATCGGCCACACCGGCCTCAACGGCGTTCATGGTCACGAGCGCCGAACCCGTGGCGCGCGCCATGACCTCGGAGAGCGACGTCTTGCCGCTTCCCGGCGGACCGTACAGGACCATCGAGAAGAGCCGGTCCGCCTCGACCGCACGTCTGAGGAGCTTCCCGGGCGCCAGGATGTGCGACTGCCCGACGTACTCGTCGAGAGTGCGCGGTCGCATGCGCCTGGCGAGCCCCGCTCCCGGCTCGGGAGCGAGCCCGTCCGGTCTCTGGAAGAGATCGCCGCTCGTCTGGGTCGTCACGCCGCCCCCGTCGACAGCCGCTCAATGACAGACCAGTCGGGTGCGAGGACCGCCGCGCGAAGTGGTGTGCTGCGCGGGGAACTCAGGGGCGGATCGGGAGGGAAACGTCCGGGGGTCGAGATGCGTCGGGTTCGGGTCTCCTCTAGTCGCCCAGCTCCGACTCGAGTGTCTGGGACAGCTCCTCGGCCTTCTCCTCGACGACGGCCAGGAGCGTGTTCCTGTCCTCTCGCTCCTGGAAGAGTTCGCCGGCGATGTTGAGCGCCGCGAGGATGGCTACCTTGAGCGAGGAGCCGAGATTCGTCTCGCTCGCCACCTCACGCATTCTGCTGTCCACATAGTGGGCGATCTCGCGGATCTGCTCCGGATCGGCGTCGCCGCGGATCCGGTACTCCGAACCGTTTATCTCAACCTTGACGGTGTTCATCGTTTCATCCCGGTCTCGCGAGCCCCCTCCACGCCGTCACCCACGACGACGGTTCGAGTGCTCCTGAAGGACCGTCCGCACCCCGATGGGCCGCATCGCGTACGGTCAGCGAAGCTTCTCGATGATCGACTTCACACGATCCTCGATGCGCTTGCGCTTCCTCGCATCCAGCTTCCGGCCGGCTTCGAGTCCGCTGAGCTGTCCGGCCAGGGCGTCCATCTCCTTTCCTACAGCCCGGAGAAGATCCGCAAGCCGTCTGTTCTCGCTGCGGAGGCCGCCGATCTCCTCGGCCGCCTTCGCGACGGTGGTTTCCAGCTCTTCCAGTCCGGGCAATTGCATATCCGCTCCCTGCAGGAGCCTCAGGAGCCCCGGAGTTCCGCCTGGAACCCGTCGACGAGCCGCCGGACGATACGCCCGTGGGCCCGCTCGACCTCCTCGTCGGTCAGCGTCCTCTCCTCCGACATGTATGTCAGGGAGAGCCCAAGGCTCTTCCTGCCGTCAGGAAGCTGGTCTCCCTGATACGCGTCGAAGATGCGGACGTCGACCAGAAGCTCCTCTTCGGCGTTCTCGATCTCCCTGAGCACGTCGCCCGCCGGTGTCGACTCATCCAGGATGAGGGCGACGTCTCGTCTGACCTTCGGGAATCTGGGGAGCCGCCTGTACTGCCCCACGACCTGCGGGACGCGAAGCCACGGCTCGAGTTCGACCTCCAAGATAACCACAGGCTGCGATACGTCCAGACGTTCCCGAACGTCGGACGAGAGCGAACCGACCACGCCGACATCGGACCCACCGATGCGGATCCGCGCCGCCTCCGCCCGGTCGAGCAGGGAGCCATCGTAGCAATCGGCCACGGGAGTGTCAACTCCGAGAGCTTCCGTCAGCCCGGAGAGAATGCCCAGCCCGTCGTAGAGATCGACGGAGCGCTGCTCGCCGCTCCAGCCCGGGCGGGAATGCGGCCCCGAGAGCACCGCCCCAAGGCGCCAGGCCTCGTCCACCCCCTCCGGGGTCGTGCGGTACACCTTACCGACCTCGGTAAGCCGGAGCTCGTGGTTGCCGACGTTGAGGTTGTGCCGCACGACGTTGAGCATCGCCGGCAGAAGCGCCGTGCGAAGCCACGGCATCTCCTTGTTCATCGGGTTCGTGATCCTGACGGGCTCGCCGCCCGAGAACGCCTCTCCGTCGACGAGGCGGCGCGACCGCTCGCTCATGAACGACGTGGTCAGGACCTCCTGGAAGCCGAACGAGAGCATCGCGGTCAGGACCGAACGACGCGCCGCTCTGAGATCTCCTCCGGACGCTCCGATGTCCCGGTACGGCACGAACGCCTCGACGCACTCAAATCCCCTGAGCCGCGCGACCTCCTCAACGAGGTCGGCCTCCGTCTCGAGGTCCCGGCGGTGCGTCGGGATCGTGACCGTGACGGTCTCTCCGGTGGCCTCGGGCTCGAGTCCCAGACGGTCCAGCAACCCGACGATCTCGTCGTCGCCGATGCCGGGATCGATCAGTCGCCGGACGCTGTCGGTCCTGAGCCCGCGCCGCGGCCGCTCCGGCGGCATTACACCTTCGTCGGCGGCTCCAACTGCGACCGTCCCTGCGCCGAGACTCCGCATCAGCTCGGAGGCGCGAGACGCCACCTGGTCCATCACGGCCGGGTCCACGCCCCGCTCGAATCGCTGCGAGGCGTCCGTGCGCAGGCCCAACCGTCTGGCGGTCCTGCGCACGGTGACGGGGTCGAACCAGGCACACTCGAGGAGCACGTCGGTCGTACTCGCGGAGACCTCGGAGTTCTCGGCCCCCATGACGCCGGCGAGAGCCACCGGCCTCTTCCCGTCGGTGATCAGAAGGTCCTCATCGATGAGCGCATGCTCCTCACCGTCGAGCGTCGTGATCCGCTCGCCGCTCCGCGCCCGACGTACCACGATGCGCCCCTCCGGAAGCAGCGCGAGGTCGAACGCATGGATCGGATGCCCGTACTCGAGCATGACGAAGTTGGTCACGTCGACGATGTTGGAGATCGACCGAAGACCCGCGCTCCTGAGACGCACCGCCAGCCATGCCGGCGACGGGCCGACGCTCAGACCGCTGATGACCCGGGCGATGTAGCGAGGACAGCCGTCGGTGTCCTCGATGGACACAGACGCCAGCTCTTCGACGGCCGGACCATCCTCGACCAGGTCGGTCGCCGGCAGCGTGAGCGGCCTGTCAAGAACGGCCGCGACCTCCCTGGCGATCCCCAGCACGCCCATGCAGTCGGGTCTGTTCGGCTGGACATCGATCTCGAAGACCGCGTCGCCGTATCCCAGATGGTCCGAGAGGTCCGCCCCCGGAACGACATCGTCCGGAAGCTCGATGATCCCGTCCGCTGAGCCCTCGAGCCCGAGTTCGACCTCGGAGACGAGCATGCCCTGCGACCGGGCGCCGCGGATGGTGGCCTCCGAGATGGTGCGGCCTTCCGCCACGGTCGAGCCCGGAGGGGCCAGTGCGGAGGACATCCCGGAACGGACGTTCGGCGCGCCGCAGACCACCGTGTAGGTCCGCTCCCCGGCGTCGACCACGCAGACGGAGAGCCTGTCGGCGTTCGGGTGCCGGTCGACCGAGACGACGCGTCCCGCGACGACGCCCCGTACGGTGTCGGAGGGAAGCGGGACGACGTACGTCTCCGTCAGCGACTCGCTGAGTCGCCGGGCCAACGCATCGGCCTCGACATCGATCTCGACGTAGTCCCTGAGCCACCTGAGCCCGACCTGCATCGTGACGCGCCCCTTCTCTAGACGGTCCTCAAGAACCGGATGTCGTTCTCAAGCAAGAGCCGGATGTCGTCCATGCCGCTCAGCATCATGCAGATCCTGTCGACTCCGAGGCCGAACGCGTATCCGGACACCTCGTCCGGATCGTAGCCGACCGCCTCGAAGACGCGGGGGTCGACCATGCCGGCGCCGAGGAGCTCGACCCAGCCCGTGCGCTTGCAGACGGGACAGCCGTCTCCCCCGCAGACGACGCACGCGATGTCGACCTCTGTAGAAGGCTCTGTGAACGGGAAGAAGCCGGCCCGAAAACGGACGCCGACGTCCGGTCCGAAGAGCTCGTGCAGGAAGCTCGTCAGAACCCCCTTGAGCTCGCCGAACCGGATGTCGGACCCCACGGCGAGTCCCTCGAGCTGGTAGAACTCCGCGGCGTGCGACGCGTCCGGCGTCTCGTTCCTGAACACGCGCCCGGGGGCTATGATGCGGATCGGCGGTCGTCTCGACTGCATCTCGCGGATCTGCACCGGAGAGGTGTGCGTACGCAGGAGCATGCCGCCCTCGAGATAGAAGGTGTCCCAGGCGTCCCGGGAGGGATGCTCCGCGGGGATGTTGAGCGCGTCGAAATTGTGGAACTCGTCCTCGACGTGCGGCCCCTCCGCCACCTGGAAGCCGAGGCCGAGGAAGATCCGCTCGAGCCGTTCGAAGGTGCGCTTCAGGGGATGTCGTCGCCCCACCCACGGCGCGCGGCCGGGGAGCGTGACATCGAGACCTGCACGCTCCGAGTCGCCGCCCGAGCTGATCCGCTCGCGGGCCTCCTCGAGGAGGCCCTCCAGCTCGGCCTTGAGCTGATTGAGGGCCTTCCCTGCCTCGCGCCGTTCGTCCTCGGGCAGCTTGCCGAGTCCGCGCGCGGCCTGGTTGATCTCGCTCTTCCTGCCGAGACACGCCACGCGGGCTTCCTCGAGCTCGCGTTCGTCGGCTGCGTCGGCGATCCGCCGGCGCGCCTCCTCGGCCAGTTCCTTCAGCCGCTCGATCAAGGGCGACCTCCGCGGTCGATCCTACTCCAGACTGTCCTTCGCCACCTCGACGAGACGGGCGAAACCGTCAGCGTCGTGCACGGCCATGTCGGCGAGCATCTTCCGGTCGACCTCGACGTTCGCCTCCTTCAGACCGTGCATGAAGCGGCTGTACGAGAGACCGTGAAGCCTCGCGCCGGCGTTGATGCGGATGATCCACAGACGACGCATGTCCCGCTTCCTGGCCCGCCTGTCGCGGTAAGCGTACTGCCCGGCCCTGTGGACGGTCTCTCTGGCGGTCCGGATCAGTTTGCTCCGGCCGCCGCGGTAGCCCTTTGCTGCCTTCAGTATCTTCTTGCGTCTCCGCCTCGAAGACGAAGCCCCTCTCGACCTGGACATGGTTCTCCTCGTCCTTTCTTGCGATGGCGCCGCCTAGCGAGGCAGCAGACGTTCGATGCGCTTCCGGTCGGCGGCATCGATGTACTCCGGCCGACGAAGCGCACGCTTCTGCTTCGAGCTCTTCCTGATGAAGAAGTGGCCGCGGTACGCCTTGAAGCGTCGGAGCTTGCCTTTGCCCGTCCGCTTGAACCGCTTCGCCGCTCCTCTGTGTGTCTTGATCTTCGGCATGTTCTCAGCTCCCACGTTCCTTGTTCTTCTGCCCGGAGGCCGGCGCCATGACCATCGTCATGCTGCGCCCCTCCGAACGGATCGGTACCTCGACATGCGCGACGTCGTCGAGCGTCTCCGCCACACGCTCGAGGACGCGCCTTCCCAGTTCCTTGTGCGCCAGCTCCCGGCCGCGGAAGATGATGGTGAACTTGACCTTGTCCCCATCTTCGAAGAACTCGCGCGCGTGCCGGCACTTGAAGTCGTAATCGTGAGGCTCGATCTTGGGCCGCATCTTGACCTCTTTGACCTGGGTCACGTGCTGCCGCTTCTTCGCCTCCTTCGCGCGCTTCTTGAGCTGGTACATGTACTTCCCGTAGTCCATGATCTTGCACACGGGCGGCCGGGCCTTCGGCGACACCTCGACGAGGTCCAGGCCGCGTTCCTGCGCAAGTGCGAGCGCCTCCGACGTCTGCATAATGCCGATCTGCGCTCCGTCAGCATCGATGACTCGAACCTGCGGAATGCGGATCCGGCGATTGACGCGCGGGCTCCTTATTGCCACCGTCCCTCCTTCCCTCTGCCGCGTCCGCGACAACCTCATGCAAAGAACGGGATGCGCGCTGCGGCACATCCCGTTCATCGGGCATCAGGACGTCCCTGTGCCCGATATCAAACGTTCAACCTCTTCGGGTCTCCCCTTCTCGCGGGAGTCCTTGAGGTGAGAAGCGTGCCGCTTCTTCTTCTCATTCATCTGTGACGCCCGCCGGGCGCCCCATCGCGGGCGCGCCGTTCGAGCGTGTCGCGGCCGGTCCGTCGCGCGGCCGGTCCGCGGGCGGGTCCGAGTGGTGGGCGATACTGGATTCGAACCAGTGACCTCTTGCATGTCAAGCAAGCACTCTAACCATCTGAGCTAATCGCCCGTTCGCGACATACCCCGCCGTTCGCGGGGACGTCCCGCCTCGTCCCCTGAAGATACGGGACACGCGGGCCACTGTCAAGCCGAAAGAGCCGGTCGTGCGGCCTCGCCGGCCGGAGTCGCTGCCGCCCCGCACGGGACCACCCGCGGTTCGCCGCCGCGACCGACCGGGACTCACGGGGCTCCTAGCGGTCCCCGCCGCGGAAGGCGACCGTCCTGAGCTCGCTCATCTCCCGCACGGCGTACCGCGGCCCCTCCCGGCCCAGACCGCTGTCCTTCTCCCCGCCGTACGGCATGAGGTCCACCCGGAAGGTCGGTACGTCGTTGATCATGACGCCGCCCGCACGGATCCTCCGGGACGCCTCGAGAGCCTCGTCCCATCGCTCCGTGTAGACCCCCGCCTGCAGCCCGAAGCGGGACCGGTTGACGGAGTCGATCGCCTCGTCGAAGGTCCGGAAACTGCGGACGCAGAGTACCGGCGCGAACGCCTCCTCGCGCCACAGCCGGACCTCCTCCGGCGGCCCGGCGATGACGGCCGGCGTCACGAACGCGTTGTCCCGCTCACCGCCCGTGACAACGCGGGCGCCCGCGCTCCGCGCCTCCTCGATCCAGCCCTCGGCACGCTCAGCCTCCCCCGGCGTGATCATGGGACCGACGTCGGTCCCCTCGTCGAGCTGGTCTCCGACGACGAGAGCCGCTGCGCGCGACGCGGCTTCCGACACGAACTCGTCGAAGAGCGACTCGTGGACGAGCACGCGCTGGACCGAGATGCACACCTGACCGGCCAGGGCGAATGCGCCGAGCACGATCCGGTCGACGCACGACGCGATCGACGCAGACTCCGTAACCACGACGGCGGAGTTCGAACCGAGCTCCATCGCCGTCTTCTTGAGACCGGCCCGGCGCTGAATGGCCCGGCCGACGTCTACGCTGCCCGTGAAGGTCACCATGCGCGGGCGCGGGTCCTCGACCAGTGCTCCCCCGACGGCGCTCCCCTCTCCGACGACGACCGAGAGCGCCTCGGGAGGAAGTCCGGCATCGTACAGCAGTCGGGCCATTTTGAGACCGGCGAGCGGCGTCGCCGAGGCCGGCTTCAGAACGACCGCGTTCCCCGCCGCCAGCGCCGGGGCTACCTTGTGCGCCGCCAGGTTGAGGGGGAAGTTGAACGGGGTGATGGCGACGACGATGCCGAGCGGTACGCGAACGGCGAAACCGAAGCGACCTGCGCCCGTCGGCGCGCCGTCGAACGGGACGATCTCACCGGCGAGTCTCCGCGCCTCCTCGGAGGACACTGTGAAGGTCTCCACGGCCCTCGCCACCTCGCCCTCGGCCTCCCCGAGCGTCTTACCGACCTCGAGGGCGAGCGTCTCGGCGAAGGCGCCGGCCCGCTCCTCGAGGAGCCGAGCGGCGCGGCGCAGTACGGCGGCGCGTTCGTATCTGCTCGTGCTCCCCATCGCGGCCGCCCCGCACTCCGCGGCCTCGAGCGCAGAGAGCGCCTCGGACCGCGTCACGGTCGCGACCTCCTCGACGACCGACCCGTCGCGGGGGTTGAGCACCCTGAGAACCGGACCGGACCCCTGGTCGCGGCCTGCAATGATCGACCTCACGACGCCCCCACTTCAATGTCCCCCTCGACCGTTCTGACCGAGACGGCGTCGACCGCGGGATGGGCAAGCAGGAAGCGTGCGAGCGGTTTCAGCACCAGACCCTCGACCGTTCTCCCGAGGTTGCGGGCCCCGTATTCGCGGCTGTGCCCCTTCTCCACGAGCCGGGCGACCGCGGACTCGCTGACCGAGAGCTCGATCGAACGGCCCGCGAGCCGCTGCGATATGTCCTCGAGATGAAGCTGGACGATGTCCCTCAGGACCGAGTCGGTGAGATGGTCGAAAAGCAGTACCTCGTCGACGCCGTCCATGAACTCCGGCGGGAAGAAGCGTTCGACGGCCTCGCGCACGTCCTCGAGATCCCGGTCCCTGTCGGCCCGATCGACGGCGCCGAATCCCACGGCGCTTCCCTCGTCCGGCACGGCCGGCCGTATGTTCTCGGAGTTCGTCGTCATGATGATCGTGGCGTGACTGAATGAGACGTCCGCCCCGGACGCATCCCGCACGGTCCCGTGGCGAAAGAGCTGCATCAGCATCACGGCAACGTCGCTGCTCGACCGCTCTATGTTCTCCAGCACCACGACGCAGTGCGGGTGCGCGGCAACGGCCGTCGTCAGGTCTCCCTTGTAGTCCACGTCGGCGACCCTCAGGCCGATGAGCCGCGGGAGCGCGTCGTCGTCACCGTACCGAGCCATGTTGTACTCGAAGAGGCCCGCGTCGGCGCCGTAGAGTTCGTCGGCAAGAACCCGAGAGAGCTCGCTCTTACCGACGCCGGGCGGACCGACGAAGAGAAAGACCCCGTCCGGGCGACCGGGTCTGGCGTCGAGCCCGAGTTTGGCGACGCGGATGACGTCGGCGAGCTTCCTGATACAGTGGTCCTGTCCCTTGATCCGGCGGGAGAGCGCCTCCTCGAGCCCGAGAAGCTCGCGACCCTCGCCCGGTCCGGCGAGCTTCCCCGCCGGGATCCCGACCCACTCGGAGAGCGCCTCGGTGACGTCGCCGCGCGTAACGGCGACGGGGTCCGCCCCCTCGGCCTTCCTCAGTTCGGCGCGGGACGCCGCCCGGTCGATCAGCGACTCGGCCTTCCCCGGAAGGACAAGCTCTCTGATGTAGTAGTTCGAGAGATCGACGGCCGCCTCGATGACCTCCCGGTCGATTCCGACGCCGTGGTACTCCGACAGACGCGACGCCGGGATCGCGAGCAGCTCGACGGCGGCCTCTCTCTTCGGCTCAGGAACGATGACGGGCGTCAGAAGGGTCGCGCACCAGGGCATCGTCCTGGACGCTTCACGGAGGCGCTCCGGCGTCGCGCTCCCGATCAGATAGAGTCCCGGCTGATGGCAGCCCATCTCGATCGCGTAGGCCGCGTTCGTGAGATTCTCGCCGCGTCCGACGCCGCCCATGAAGTGTGTGATGCCGTCGATGAACAGGAGGACATCGTCGCGCGCCGCTGCCTCTCTGAGCGCGGCGAAGACGATCTTCTCGAAATCCCCGGCCGTCCTGAGCGCGGCCAGCACGCGGTGGAACGGTAGTTCGATGATCCTGCGGCCGGCCAGCCGTCCAGGGACGCGCCCTGCGGCGATATGGCGGGCTACCTCGGCAACGAGGGCGCGCTTCCCGACGCCTTCGGGCCCGATGAGCACCGCCGAGTGACCGAAACGGCGCCCCAGGATCTCCTTGAGGCGCCGAATCTGGTTCTCCCAGAGACCTCCGTCGAGCGAAAGCTCTCTCGCGGCGAGAGCCTGCTCGGTCAGGTCGATGCCGAGCGTCTCGAGCACGCTCTGGCCGCCCGGCTGTTCGGCCGCGCTCTCATCGTCTCCGGGTGCCGATGTCCGTGGTCTCTCGTTCCGTCCGTTCCCCTGCCCCGGCTCGTCGCCGTCCGGACGTTCGATCATATGGATGTTCCTCCACGGGACCGCGACTCCGGGTCCTCACCGGACCGGAGCTCAACGGAGTGCACGAGCCGCTCCCTGCGGCTCTGCGCGCGCTCCCATCGCAGTCTGAGTTTGAGGTACCCGTCCTCGAAGGTCTCGCGCGCCTCGCTCGGCACCATCGACACGATGGCGTCGGTCACGCGGAACACGCGCGGCGCGAGCCGCGACTGGACGATGGCCTCGTTCTCGTCGAACCCGGCCATGACGGCGAGGAGCAGAAGGAGACCGGCCACGATGGCCGACATCAGCAGTCCGAGGGCACCCCCGGCGAGCCGGTCGAGCCATCCGAGAGCAACGAGCCTCAGGGCCTTCGTGATGGCTACGGCGATGAGCCCCACCACGACGACGACGGCGATGAAGATGAGGATGAAAGCGACGACCGCCGACGCCCTCTCTCCAGGAATGAACCCGAGCAGCGTGTTCGCGACCCAGCCGTGGTGCGCGGCCGCAAGCAGAACGCCCAGCGCGAGGCCGACCAGACCGAGAAGGCCCCTGACGAACCCGCGGGCGAGCCCGCCCACGATCCCAATGAGGAGGATGACGAGGATGACAAGATCGACACCGTTCATGGAAACACCCTCCAGACCGCCGACGAGCGAGCCGTCGTGGAATGCGGTGTACGCTAGCACCGCCCCGCCCCGCTGTCAAGGCGGGCGCAGCCGTCCAACGGGCGCCCTCTCGACCGGTCGGGTGAAGCCTCGCCTCTCGGATCCTGGTTCTGTGGAGGGTGTCCTGCTGAGAACGCTAGCGGAGAACGACGAGCTGGCCCGTTCGGTGTTCCGAGCCGGCCGTCAGCGCATACAGATAGCAGCCGGAGGCGACCCTGTGACCGTCCTCGTTCCGGCTGTCCCACGAGACCTGGTGCCTGCCGGAGGGCATGTCCCCGTCGACGAGGCGTTTAACGACACGGCCCGACACGTCGTAGATGGTCAGCGTCGTCGGGGTGCTGCCCCATCGCTCGTCGTCCGCGATCTCGAAAGCTATCGAGGTCGAACCCCTGACGGGATTCGGGCTCGGGGCGTGGAGCGCGGTCCGCGTCGTGCGCTGCTCGGGCGCGGTCGCCCGGGCGCTGCCGAGCACGAGCTCGGCGCTCCCGTCGCTCGCGACGAGTCTGTATTCGTAGGACGCGCCGGGCTCGACGTCAGCATCGACGTAGCGGGCCCGCCCGCGCTCGTCCGGCTCGATGTTTCCAATGATCTCCACGTCGCCCCTGTCGTCGAAGCGAACGAGGTCGATCGACAGATCGTCGGCCACGTCGGGCACGGTCCACGTGAGGGCCAGCAGCCCGTCCGGCTCATCGACCATGAGCAGGATAGACAGGTCGCTCCCCATAGCTGCCGTCACTTCGATCGGACGGGACAGCCGACCCTCACAGCGGAACTCGTCGATCGGGGCAACGTAGTAGCGGTAGTTCCCGTCGGCCTTCGCGCGTCCGTCTGTGTAGGACGTCGTCGCGACGACACCGAGAAGCTGCCTCGAGGAGTACCCCGGTCCTCTGTAGTTCTCGCGGTACACGCTGTAGCCAGTCGCTCCAGGAACCTCCTCCCAGTCGAGCGCGATGCCTCCCCTCTCGGGAACGCTGTACGTGACGTCGGCGACGCCGACGAGGAGTCGCCCCCGTCCGACGAGGATCTCGCCCGACACGGCGTCGACCGTCACGTGCTGCATGACGCCGCTCTGCGGGTAGAACTCGCCGTTCCAGCTCTCTCTGTCGAAGTAGAAGCCGCCGAGATCGATCGTCTGCGACGACATGCTCGGGTTGACGACGGCCACGCCCTTCTCGAAGCGCCTCAGCCGCAGCATGTCACCGAGATCGAGCCAGCCGGCGTCGCCCGGATAGGCCGAGACGGGGACGGCGCGTCCGAGCGGCTCCCCGAGCTCGATGTCGTAGAGCTCGTGCCACCACAGCTGGCTGTGACACGGCAGACCGTCTCCACCGTCGAACGAGAAATAGCCGTCGCCGAAGACCAGCGTGCTGGTCAGTCCCAGCCTGAGCTCTTTCTCCGCCCGGCTCGAGGACACGGGACCGCTCGCTGTGGCCGCGCCCTCCCAGATCGAGTTGATGATGTTGATCGCCGGGTCCCTGTAGCGGGCGTCGAGCGCCCGGTACCCGTGCTCGGCGTGGAGGACGTTGTCCAGCCAGCCGCCGTGCATCTCAGGGAAGTTCTCCCGCGTCCCGCCGTTGCAGTGGTCGTAGAGGGTGTTGTTCCCGTTCGTCACGATCGCGTAGTCGCGACCGACCAGCTCGCGAAGGCGAGCCACGGCGATGCCCAGTCCCTCGCGCCAGTTCTCGTTCAGCTCGTCCGCATCGTCGGGGAGTCCGTTCCCGTTCGCATCGATGGCCCCGTTGACCCATGCGACACGCTCCCAGCAGCAGTCGAGGTAGACGCCGTCCCAGATGCCCCCCGGGCCGAGCTTCTCGTTGATGTACTCGGGGAGCCACTCGCACAGCATCTTCCCGTCGCTGTCCGGCTGGCACCAGGTCGTCAGGTTGAGTACGGTAGCCGGGAAGCCGGGACGGATTCCGCTTCCGGCCGTGTCTCTGAGCCACCAGTCCTCCGCCTCGATCTTCGCCAGCAGTTCGCCGTTGATCGGCGGTTCCTCGTAGCCTCCGTGATACGACACGGCCATGTGCGCGAGGATCGTGATGTCGGGGTTCAGCTGACGAAGCTCCGCAACCTCCTCACGATGAAGGTCCTCGGCGCGCTTCCCCAGCACGAGGACGTCCCACCGGGCGAGCTTCTCAAGGTCAGTCGTAGCGAGCGAGCCGAAGTAGATGTTGGCGAGCCTCGGGTAGCCGCCGCCTCGCGCGTCGACCGGCCACAGGAGCGCCACGAGCGCCAGAGCCGCCGCCGTCCACATGATCAGAGCACGGATGTCCGTCCGTCCCGCTACAAGCGTCCGTGTGCTGCCCCTCATCCCGCCACCTCCGTCGGATGGTCCGTACCGTGATCCGCTACCTTGCCGGAGCTGCAAGTCTTATGCCATCTGGCAAGTAACAATCGACACGAAAGGCACCACAGGAAGGGGCTCTTCCGCTTGCGGACCTCTTTGGACAGGATGGTGACGATGTCGCGGGGCGTCGCCCGGGAGCGGGCGGCATGCGGGTACGAGAGGGCGGGGCGCCCTTCAGGCCGCCGCTGGTGCCGGGGGCCGGGCTCGAACCGGCACGAGGCATGACGCCTCGACGGATTTTAAGTCCGATGCGTCTACCAGTTTCGCCACCCCGGCAGGCGGCCATACGAGCACCGCCGGCACGTCATGGGACCGGGAGATCCCGAGGCGCCGGCGGCGAACTGGAGCAAACGATGGAGGCGGCGACCGGATTCGAACCGGTGATCAAGGATTTGCAATCCTCTGCCTTAGCCTCTTGGCTACGCCGCCTGTCGTGAGAACAGGGGACGACGAATCCGCCCCCTGCCCTCGCTGCTATCTGGAGCGGGAAACGGGGCTCGAACCCGCGACATCCACCTTGGCAAGGTGGCGCTCTACCACTGAGCTATTCCCGCGCTATGCGCACACATACGAGAGTATAGACACTGGCCCCCGGGGTGTCAAGTCCCGAAGAACCGCCCACCCGCTGGGCTCTTCAGGAAACACCGCCGGGCGCAGACCCGAGCCTCGGTGAGGGGCCGGAAGCGCCTCAACGCGTCCCGGCCGCCTCCTTCGCCCGGCCGTAGAGCTCCTCGTAACGCTCCGCCGAGACGGCCCAGCCGAAGTCGGCCGCCATCCCCCGCTCGACGATCCGCGACCATACCGCGGCGTCCGCGTAGGTCTCGACGGCGCGACGGATGGCGTCGAGCATGGCCGCTGCATCGTACTCCTGGAAGACGAAGCCTGTTCCCTCGTCGGTCGCCGGGTCATAGTCGGCGACCGTATCGGCCAGCCCGCCCGTCTCGCGCACGACCGGAACCGTTCCGTATCGAAGGCTGTACATCTGGTTCAGACCGCACGGCTCGTACCGTGAGGGCATCAGGAACATGTCCGACCCGGCCTCGATCCAGTGAGCGAACTCGTTGTTGAACGTCAGGTTCGCCGAGACCCTCTCCGGGTGGCGCTTCGCCAGCTCCTCAAGGAACGTGTGGTACTCCGGCTGCCCGGTACCGAGGACGACGAGACCGGCGCCGAGCGCCGGAATGTCGTCGCCGACCTCGCGGAGCAGGTCGAAGCCCTTCTGGTCCGCGAGCCTGGACACGATGCCGATGAGCGGCGTCTTGCCGTCGGGAGGCAACCCGGCGCGCTCGAGGAGCGCGGCCTTGCACCGGTGCTTGCCGGCCAGGTCGCCGGGGCCGTACCGGGCGGGGATCAGGTCGTCGACTGACGGGTCCCAGACGGAGTAGTCGACGCCGTTCAGAATGCCTACGAGCCTGCCGTTCTTCCGTCTCTCACCGAGCACGTCCTCGAGGCCCAGCCCGTACTCCGGAAGACTGGAGATCTCCTCGGCGTAGCGCCGGCTCACCGTGTTGACGTAGTCGGCGAGTTCGATCCCGACCTTCATGTTGTTGACCATGCCGTGGAACTCGTACGGGCCGCCGGGCTCAGCCAGCGACTCGGGAAGTCCGAGCCGCGGGAGGAGCGACGGGTCGAAAGGTCCCTGGTAGCCGAGGTTGTGGATGCTGAACACCGTCCCCGCGCGCTGCAGCACCGCGTTGTCCCCGTAGACCTCCCTCAGATAGGCCAGCACGAGCGCCGTATGGTGGTCGTTCAGGTGGATGCAGTCGGGCTCGAGTTCCAGAGCGAGAATGCTCTCGAGAACCGCCCTGCCGAAGAGCGCATAACGCTCGACCTCGTCGGGGTAGCCGTGTCCGGTCTCCGGGTCGACGTAGATGCCCTCGCGCTCGAAGAAACCCGGGTGCTCGACGAAGTAGACGGCGACCGCGTCGGCCCCCGGCATCGAGCCGCGAAAGAGCCGACAGCGCTCGCGTCCGTCCCCCATCGGGACATCGAGCGGCCCCGCGCCCGACACGGGCTCGAGCGCGTACCGTTCCTCGTCGATGGCCGCGTACTTCGGAAGGAAGACAGAGACCTCGTGCCCCCGGGCCGCGATCTCCTTCGACAGGGCGCCTGCGACGTCCGAGAGACCGCCGACACGGGCGAACGGAGCCACCTCGGCGGCGGCGATGACGATCCTCACGAAAGCGACCTCCTCGTTCTGTTCCGACGCGGCAGCACAGACCGTCGCCGGCTAGATGGAAACGTCCCTCAGATACCCGGCCGCCTCCTCGGGAGGCGTCGGGTTGATGTAGAAGCCGGACCCCCATTCGAAGCCCGCGATCTTCGTCAGCTTGGGCATCAACTCCACGTGCCAGTGGTAGTACTTGAGATCACGCTCACCCGTCGGCGACGTGTGAACGATGAGGTTGTAGGGCGGATTGTTGAGCGCCCCGTTGACCCGCCGGAGCGTGTCCCTGAGGATCGACGCGTAGGCCACGCGCGTGCTCTGATCCATGACGTCGTAGGAAGGCATGTGGTCGCGGGGCATGATCCAGACCTCGAAGGGAAACCGCGCTGCGAACGGTGCCGCGGCGATGAAGAGCTCGTTCTCCGAGATGATGCGCGTGCCGTCGCGCGTCTCCTGCGCCACCATGTCGCAGAACACGCAGCGTTCCTTGTACGCGTAGTACTTCTTGCTCCCCGACAGCTCCTCGATCAGCCGCTTCGGGAGAATCGGCAGCGCGATCATCTGTGAGTGCGGATGTTCGAGCGACGCACCTGCTGCGCTTCCCCTGTTCCTGAAGAGCTGGATGTACCTGAAGCGCGTATCGCCCTGCAGATCGACCATGCGCTCCTGTGTCGCCTTGACGACAAGTGCGACGTGTTCGACAGGCAGATCGGCGAGAGTCTTGTCGTGCGCCGGTGTCTCGATCACGACCTCGTGAGCGCCGACGCCGTTCATCTTGTCGTACATGCCCTCGCCCGCCCTGTCGAGGTCACCCTCGATGGCGAGAGCGGGAAACTTGTTGGGCACGACCCGCACCTTCCACCCGGGAGAGTCGGGCTTCGTGCCCTCGTCACGGTACGACAGGACCTCGCGGGGTGTCTTGTCCTCGTTTCCCGAGCAGAACGGACAGAAACCGCCCTTCCTCGCCTCGGGCTCGGTGGCGAAGTCCGTCGGTCTCTTGCCCCGCTCCGTGGATATGATGACCCAGCGTCCGAGAACGGGGTCCTTCCTGAGTTGCGGCATCAGGTCTCCTTGTGGTGCCCCCTTCGGGGGCCTTCGGCTCGATACGCCTCGAAGTTGGATGGATAGCAGAATCGGGTCCGGGGGTCAAGCAGCCCGAATGTGGTCGTCACTCCCCCGCTGGTCCCCTCTCACGAAGCGCGCGCACGATCTCACGCACGTCCCTCGCCCGGTCCTTCGGGCATACGAGGGTCGCATCCCCGGTCCTGACGACGACGAGATCGCTGACGCCGACGACGCCCACGATCCCGTCCTCGGCGTCGACCACGCAGTTCGACGCGTCGTGGACGACCGCATCGCCCCGTACGACGTTGCCCGCCTCGTCGGCCTCCCAGATGCGCGGCATCGCCGACCACGCACCGACGTCGTCCCATCCGAACGATGCGGGGACCACGAGCACCTCGGACGCCTTCTCCATGACCCCGTAGTCGACGGAGACCGACGGGCAGTCTTCATAATAGGCGCCCAGCACGTCGTCGAAGTCCCGGTCGCCCGGCTCCGACTCGACACGCGACAGCGCGCGGGCCACGTCGGGAAGCCGCCGCTCGGTCTCCTCGAGAAACCGGTCGGCTCTCCAGACGAACATGCCGCTGTTCCAGAGATAGCCGCCCTCGTCGAGGTAGGCCCTCGCCGTGGCGACGTCGGGCTTCTCGACGAAGCGCTCGACCACGTGAACGCCCGGGAGCGATGAGGCCGGGCCCTTCAGAATGTAGCCGTACTCCGTCTCCGGGCGTGTCGGCTCGATGCCGAGCGTGACCAGCGCGCGCTCGGCCTCCGCCGCCTCGCATGCCAGTCCGAGCGTCCTCTGAAAGGCGCGCTCGTCCTTCACGATGTGATCGGCCGGCAGCACGATCAGGACGGCGTCCGGATCCTCGCGGACGAGAAGCAGGGCGGCGAGAGCGATAGCCGGAGCCGTGTTCCTCCCTACCGGCTCTCCGATGATCCGCGCCCCGGGAATCTCCGGAAGCTCCCTGGCCATAGGGGCACGCAGCGTCCCGCCGGTCAGCACGAGCGACGTCTCGAGCGACGTCAACGGCGCCACGCGCTCGAGCGTCTGTCGCACGAGCGCCCGGTCGCCGACGAGCGGGAGCAGCTGCTTCGGACGCTCCCTGGTCGAGAGCGGCCAGAGCCGCTCTCCCCATCCTCCGGCCAGTATCACAGCGTGACGCATCGGTCCCCCGGGGTCCCTCAGGCGGTTCGTTCGACGCAGTAGACAGCGATCTCTCTCAGCGGATCAGCGGTTCCGGACCACCCGTCGATCGCGCGCTCGGCAGCCCCGGCGAGCTCACGCGCCGCGCGACGCGCCTCGTCGACGCCGTGCACGGTCACGAAGGTCTTCTTCCTCGTGTCCGCGTCCCGGCCCACGTCCTTCCCGAGAGTCTCGACGTCGCCCTCGGCGTCGAGTATGTCGTCGACGATCTGGTAAGCGAGCCCGAGGCTGCGGGCGTAGGTCTCGAGGTCGGCGAGCATCTCGGGAGGGGCTCCCAGAAGCAGCGGTCCGATCCGCGCCGATGCGACGAAGAGCGCCCCCGTCTTGCGGCTCTGGATGTACTCGAGGGTCTCGGGAGCGATCGAGGCATGGGCGGCGGTCTCGAGGTCGACATGCTGTCCGCCCACCATGCCGTACGAACCGACGGCGGTCGCCAGCTCCCTGACGGCCGACGCCAGCGTCGGACCGTCGGCGTCGACCGAGACGCCGTTCTCGGCAAGGAGCTTGAACGAGTGCATCAGCAGCGCGTCGGCGGCGAGGATCGCGGTCGCGGACCCGAAGACGCGGTGTGTGGTCGGCTTTCCTCTGCGCATCGCAGCATCGTCCATCGAGGGGAGATCGTCGAGAACGAGCGAACAGCAGTGCACGTACTCGACCGCGCAAGCCGACGGGACGACGAGATCGGGGTCGCCGCCGACGGCCCGCACCGCCGCCAGCATGATGATCGGTCTCAGACGTTTGCCGCCGCCGAGGGCCGAGTATCTGATGGCCTCGTGAATGCGCTCCGGATACTCCCCCTCCGGAGGAAGCCACCGGTCGAGCAGGGCCTCGACGGCCTCGCGTTCGGTTTCGAGACGACAGGCTATGTCCACCAGGTCGTCCTCCTCGGAACTCCGGTCTAGAAGCCCCGGAGCATCGTGTAGTAGATGGCCTCGGTGTGCAGCGTGACACCGTCCCAGTCGTACGTCTCGAGCACGTGGCGCCGCGCCCGGTCGCCCATCGCGTGGCAGCTCTCCGAGTTCCCGAGAAGCCGCTGGAGCTTGTTCGAGAGGTCCGCGACGTCTCCCTTCCGGAAGGTGGCCCCACAGTCGCCGATGACCTCGAGGTTCTCCGGAATGTCGCTCGTCAGACAGCAGTTCCCGAAGCTCATGGCCTCGAGCAGTGCGATCGGCAGTCCCTCGATGTCGGACGGCAGTACGAAGACACGCGCGTTGGAGTAGAGCTCGTCGAGAACGTCGCCGTAGACGTATCCGAGGAACCGCGTCCGTTCGTCGCCCATCTCGTGGAGCTTCTCAACGTAGTCGGTCGAGAAGCTGGTTCCGCCCGCGATGATGAGTTCGAGATCCGAGTCGACGTTCCTCCACGCGTCCAGAAGATAGTGACATCCCTTCTCCGGGACGAGGCGGCCGACGAAGAGGACGTACCTGCCCGGCTCAATCCCGAGTTCCCTGATCTTCTCCGGCTCGCGGACGTGCGGCAGCACGGTGCCGTTCGGGATGTAGGTCACGGTCACGCCCCGCGACTGATTGAAGTACTCACGCAGGGCCTTCGACACGACGATCGTCCTGTTCGGGAACCAGACCGACGTGTACTCGCACCGCTTGAGTATCCAGGTCGCGAAGTCGCCCCACTTCTCCCTCTGCCAGTCGAGACCGTGCACGGTCACGACGCTCTTCGCTCCAGCCCACTTCGACATGCCGGCGAAGAGCGACGGGCCGAGCGCGTGGAGATGGACGATGTCGTAGTCCTCCGAGAGGATGTGAGGCATGCACGCGGCGCAGTGCGTCGCCGTGTCGAGGTGCTTCGTTCGAATGCTCGGGAGGACGACGAGGCGGACACCGCGGTAGTCTCCGCGGATCTTCGTGTAGTACGGTCTGCAGTAGACAGTCACCTCGTGCCCGCGCTCCACGAGTCGTGTGGCCAGCTCCTCGACGTGGCGCTCGATGCCGCCGAAGGTCGCGGGGATGCCTTTCTGTCCGAGCATTGCGATCTTCACTGTGTGACCCTCTCGTAGATCGAGGTGATCAGTTCGTAGTGACGGGCCGGTCCGTACTCCGTCTCGACCCTTCTGCGCGCTGCGCGCCCCATCTCGACCGCACGGCCCCTGTCGGCCGAGAGGTCGCGCATCGCCTCCGCCAGGGCCTCCGCGTCGCCCGTGGGAAAGTGGAGCCCGCACTCGCCGTGCGTCACGAGCTCCGGAATGCCGCCGATCGTCGAGCCGATGACCGGCGTGCCCAGGGCGAACGACTCGTAGACCGCGAGCGGCGAGTTCTCGTAGCACTCCGAGGGCACGACCGCGAAGAGGGCGTCCGCAACGACACGATGGAGCCGCTCTCCTGTCATGTACCCGGTGAACTCGACATGGTCGAGACCGGCGGCCAGTCGCTCGAGTTCCTCCCTCATCGGGCCGCTGCCGACGATCCTGAACGGAAGCTCCGGGACCTTCCTGAGCGCCTCGACCAGCGTGCGCAGGCCCTTTCCGCCGGACAGGCGGCCGAAACAGACTCCGTAGTTCTGCGGCTCATGACGCGGCTCGTACTCGTCGAGCGCTATCGAGTACGGCATGTGGACGATCTGCTCGCCCGGCACGCCGTGCGCGATCATACGGTCGCGCAGCGACCGCGACGGCGCGATGAAAAGGTCGACGTTCTCGAGGTACGTCCCCATGATCCGGTGGACGTATGCCTCCAGAGCCACCAGGGTGCTCGCCAGCAGGCTTCCCCGCATGCACCGGTGCGCGATGGCCCGGTAGTATCTGAACGTCTCGCAGCGCTCACACGTGGCCCCGTCGACGAACATCTGGTAGTTGGGACAGACGAGCTTGTAGTCGTGCAGCGTCTGAACGATCGGGACGCCGCGTGACGCCAGCCCGTGGAGAATCGACGGCGAAAGCTGGTGCGCGATGTTGTGCAGGTGCGCGACATCCGGCTCCGTCCGGTCCACGAGCCGCTCGATCTTCCGTCTCGCCTCCCAGGAGTAGAGCACGCGCCCCGCGGCCGCAAGCCTGCCGAGGACCGGGGTCCCGTTCTCGAAAGGCTCGTGTGAGACGAAGTACCTGCTCCACGGCGTCGCCTCGTTCCGCTCGTCGTCCATCGCGAACGGCACGATCTCGTGCCCGTGCTCCGCGAGGATCCTCGACAGCTCGAAGAAGTAGCGCTCCGCGCCTCCCTTGACGAAGTAGTACTTGTTGGCGGCAAGCACCTTCATGGCTGTCAGGGCCTCACGTTCCTCAGGAGGTTCGTCTCCGTCACGCCCCGGCCGCAGGTCAGCGCCCGCTCCCGCGACCGATGCCGAAGAGCTTCGCGCCGGCGATCCAAGCGATCGGTCCGAGCGGCCGCCGCCTCATCGGGGGCGTCACCGTGCAGACCATCCAGCACTGATGAGGGCAGTTCGCGACCGCCTCCCCCACCTCGTTCCGGGTCCGGCGTCTGAGCTCCGCGAACGACCCATCTCTGATGTTCCCCATCCTCGTACCGCCGACATTGCACGGATAGACGTCACCCCACGGGTCGAGGAAGAAAAAGTAAGTGCCGGCCCCGCACCCGAGACGGCGCGGACGTCCGCGCACATAGTCGACCACTCCGCGCCAGTAGTACGCCCGCGCCCAGTCCCTCGGCCTGGGCGAGTTCAGGTCCTCACGCATCAGACGCCCGAACGCGCGGGCGGACTTTTCGGAGTGCGGCCGCTCGCTCTCGTGGTCGCCGAAGAAGATCGGCGAGCTGTGCGCGGCGCTCGCGATGAACCTGATACCGAGTTCATCCGCCAGGCTCTTCACGCCGAGAAGCTCGTCCGCGTGCGCCTCGGTCGACGTCGCCGCCAGTCCCAGGTCCTCGACGCCGGAGTCCTTCAACAGCCGTACGGTCTCGAGCACCGACTCGTAGGCGCCCTCGATCCCGCGGATCTCGTCGTGGAGCGGTCCGGCCGCGTCGAGCGACACCCTGACGGCCACCCCGGGCATGCGGGCCGTCATCCCGGTGATCCGCTCCGGGGTCAGCCCGTTCGTCGACACGACGATGCGGGCCCGGGGACACGCATCGCGCATGACCGAGACGACCTCAGGAAGGTCGTCCCGAAGGTAAGGCTCGCCCCCGCTGACGTTGATCGAGGTCAGCGAATCCGGAAGCCACCGGTACGCCTCGGGCTCGAGTTCGTCGCCCGCTCGCGCGTCGGTCCTCCAGATGTCGCACATCGTACACCTGGAGTTGCAGCGATAGGTGACGGCCGCAACGCACCCGAGGGGGCCGCTCACGAGGCGCTCCCCGCCTCTTCGCCGCCCTCGCTCCGCGACGCACCCGGCACGGGAACCTCGACGTCCGTGATACCGAAGAGCGCGTCGTACGCACGGACCACCTCGCGACCCGTGTGCTCCCAGGAGAGCTTGTTCACGATCCGTTCCCGGTTGGCCTCCCCCATCTTCCCCGCCAGCTCGCGGTCGTCGAGGAGCTGGATGATGCGCTCGCCGAACTCGATCTCGTCGTTCGGCGTCGCGTAGAGCGCTCCGTCCTGAGCAGAGTACCGGCTCTCCTTCAGGTCGAATGAGACCATCGGGCGTCCGAAGGTCATGTACTCGAGCACCTTGTTCATCGTCGATACGTCGTTCAGCGGGTTGTTCGGGTCGGGACAGACGCACAGGTCCGCGGTCGAAAGATAGCGCTGGACGTCGGCGTCCGATATCCGCCCGGTCATCTCGACGTACTCGGTGAGCCCGAGGTCGTCCCGCAGGCCCTTGATGTCGTCGAACGAGTCGCCGGAGCCGATCAGCACGAAGTGGATGTTCTTCCTGCCGACGACATCGACCACATGTCGGATCGCGCGGAGAAGATAGTCAACACCGTCCTGCGGCGCCATGACCCCGAGGTAGCACACGAGGTGCTTTCTGCCCCGCTTGAGCTCCGGCTCGGGCTCGACCGGCCGGAAGCGCGACAGCAGCGGGCCGCTCCTGACCACGAACGTCATGTCCCGGTCGAAGCCTCCTACCTCGACAGCGTGCTCCCGATACGATTCGTTGGTCGATATGATCATGTCGGCCGTTCTGTACGTTGCCCACTCGAGAGAGCGGAGCAGTGAGAAGAAGAACGCCCGACGACCGCCGAACCGCGAGAGGTAGAGTTCGGGACAGAGGTCGTGCTGGTCGTAGACGAACCGGGCCCCTCGCAACAGCTTGTAGATGAAACCGATCAGGAAGAAGGTGTCCGGTGGATTGCACGCGTGGATCGCGTCGAACCCGGTCTCGCGGGCGACACGCCCGGCGAGCCTGAGGGTCTGGAACCAGCAGTATGGGAACTCCCACGCGTACGAGAGCTTGGTCGTCGTCGGCGGAGGAGGCGGATATCGGTAGATGCGGATCCCCTCCAGCTCCTCATACGCCTCCGGGTACTTGCTTCCCATCGGGCAGATGACGCTGACCTCGTAGCCGGCCTCCTTGAGCGTGGTCGACTCGAGCCAGACGCGCCGGTCGAACGGAACCGGCAGGTTCTCGACGATGATCAGGATGCGCTTCCCGCGAGGCATGTCGCCTCCATTGCCGTACGTTCGGGCCGCCCTGTGCTACCAGGCGATCCCCATGTATTTGCACTCGAGCGTCGATGGATCGTCGATGATCCGAACGAGGTCGACGACCGTCTTGTCCCTGCCGAGTCGTCCCGGCACGTCCTTGAACTCGTCCGAACCGTTCGCCACGACGATCACGTCAGAGCGTTCAATGACCTCGTCGATCGTGTCCGCCTTGAGCCGCTGCGCGTACGGCAGCTCGTGCTCGAGGAAGCCGAGGTTCGAGCCGAAGAGCGCCTCCCACGAGATGTTCTTGTCGAAGATCGACAGCTCGTAGCCCTTGCCGATGAGCGTGCCGACGACCTGGACGATCGGGCTCTCTCTGAGATCGTCGGTTCCGGCCTTGAAGCTCATACCGAGGACTCCGACTCGGCGCTTACCCGTGTTTCTGATCATCTCGATGGCGCGCTCGATCTGAAGGTCGTTCGAGGGCGTCGCCGCGGAGAGCACGGGGCACTCCACGCCGGTCTCCTTGCTCATCCGGACGACCGCCCGCAGGTCCTTCGGAAGGCACGAGCCGCCGAAGGCGAATCCGGGCTTCAGGTAGTACGGCGAGAGGTTGAGCTGCGTGTCCAGACAGAAGATCTCCATGACCTTGTGACTGTCCGGGACTCCGACGGCCTTCGACAGATTCCCGATCTCATTCGCGAAGCAGACCTTGATGGCGTGGAAGCAGTTGTCGGCGTACTTGACCATCTCAGACACCCTGACGTCGGTCCGGACCATCGGAGCGTCGATCGGTTCGTAGAGCTTCGCCAGGGCGTCACCCGCGCGGCTGCCCGGGGTGCGCTCGCCTATGACGATCTTCGGCGGATGGTAGAAGTCCTTGACGGCGGAGGCCTCCCGGAGGAACTCGGGGTTGAAGCACACGCCGAAGCGTTCGCCCTCCTTCGACCCGGACGCCTCCTCGATGAGGGGCATCAGCCGGTCCTCGACCGTGCCCGGAGGGATCGTGCTCCGGAAAACGACGGTGTGGAAGTCGCTTCCCCTTCTGATGACCTCGCCGATCTGGTGACAGACCCTCTCGGTGTACTCGAGGTTCGGGCTGCCCGACTCGGCCGAGGGGGTCCCGACACAGACGAGCGATATCTCCGTCCCGTTGACCGCCTCCTCGTAGTCGGTGGTCGCCGTCAGTCCGCCCGACGCGACGCCCTTCGCGATGAGCTCCGGAAGCCCCGGTTCGACGATCGGGCTCTTGCCGTCTCGAATGAGCGACGTCTTGTGTTCATCCACATCGAGCCCGACGACCGTGTGCCCCATCTCGGAAAGACACGCTGCCGACACGCAACCGACGTAGCCCAGTCCCAGAACGCTGACCTTCATGTCTCGGTGTCTCCCCTCATTGCAGTCCCGTTCCCGGCCGAAGCTCGTTCCGGACGGGCTCGAAGTCCACGGCGCGGCCGTCCTCTCCCCACTTCACGACGTCCGCCCCCAGCACGTCACGGTCTGCTCCGAACGGACCAGCGTATCCCGCGAGCCCCTGGAAGACCGTCGCGCCGCCTCTGTATGTCCCCGCGAGCACGCGCTCGACATCCGCGCCGCTCCGTATCTCGATCATCGCCCCCGTTCCCTCGGGAGCCGCGGACGCCGCAACATCCGCGTCGACGCCGGCCAGCACGACGGTCGCCAGCGTCACTGGCAGCGTTCCTTCCGTCCTCGCGACCAGGGCCGTCGCCGGCGTCCTGTGACCGAAGCCCTCGGAGACCCATCCTGTCGGTGGGTCCTCGAGCCCGGCCGTGACCTCCGTGTCCGTTCCCTCGGGTCCCGAGAAGACGAACGCCAGCCGCCGTCCGTCCGATGCCGCGAAGCGGCGTGACAACCCCTCCCCGCTTCCCTCGAGCTCAAGCCCGGGGGCGAGCTGGAAGGTGGCGCACACCTCGTGGTCGCCGTCGCCCTCCACTGTGTCGACGACGACCCAGACACCGGACCGCAGCAGGAGTACGGTCCTCCTGTGAAGCGTCCCGAGGCTGCTCCGGTAGCCGTCGTGCGAGCCGCAGAAGATCGCCGGCAGCCGCTCCGCCGACCAGAAGACCGCTCTCGCGCCCGCTCGGGCCCCCCACAGGAACGGCCCGAGCATCTCCGACTGGTCCCGTCCGTCGACGGTCACCGTGTTGTGCGCGCGCGTCGAGCGGAAGTGGTCCCGCCATCGACGCTCGCGATGGTAGCAGTACGTCCCGGGGTCGACGACGAGCCAGTCGCCGTCGCGGGCCACCTCGAGCGACAGACAGTCCGCGTGTCCGTGCGCGGCGATCGACCCGAGTCCCAGGGGACCGCAGTCCACAACGCCGTGCGCGCGTCCGTCGCCCAGCACGAAGTAGCCGCCGTCCGGATATGCCCTCGACGGTCCTCCGCCCGCGGCCCTCCGTCCCTCGAGCGCCCCGCGAACCGGCTCGCTCCCCAGAACCCACACGGAGGAAGCGAGGTCCGCCGGGTCGACGTCCTCCGGGAGCTTCCTGCCGGCCGCCAGGAGCACGGCCGCCGCGGCGGCGCGGGACTGCCGCTCCGGCCGGTCGTCGAGAAGATACGCCCTTCCGCCGTCCTCGTCGCCGACGCTCGGGGGCGCGGCGGCGCCGTCGGCGAGCACGGTAAGGGCGGTCGCGGCGGCTCCGACGCGTTCGGTGAAGCGGGCCGACATCTCACTGCCCATCGCCCGCGCGCACGCGATCGCCACGAGGGCGAACTCGATGACGAAGACCTGATAGTGGAACGTCTGCTCGAGCGAGATCCCGTCGTCCGCGATCTGGGCGGGAATCTCCCGCTCGAGCACCTCCCTCGCCTTCGCCGTCCATGTCGAGGCTCCCTCGAGGAACGGCAACGCGACACCGGCCGCCAGCAGCCCGGCGGCCTCCCCGATCAGGTGGTTGTTCCTCGACGAACCATAGACTGTCAGGTTATCAGACACGTGACGGGCCTGCAACGAACAGCTTGTCAGAACCCCCTCCACATCGTCGTCGGACGCTCCGTCGGGCCCCACGAGACCGAGCGAGAGCGTCCACGATATCAGTCTGATCGCCACCTCGAGCGCGCTCGACCAGTTGATGCCGAAGTGAGGCGGGTTTCGCCGTACCCAGTCCGACATCTGCCGCCACACGGCGGCGGCGTACCGTTCGTCGGCCGTCAGTGTGTACGCCCTCGCGAGCGCGGCGAGGTGGAGATGGCGGTTGACCTCCCACACGTATCGCGGGTCGTCGACGTCCGGGTCGAATCGGAAGTCGACCCTGCTCCACCAGACGTCGCGCGGCCACTCGAGCCCCGAAGCCGGGTCGCGGTGCCAGTCCGGCTCCGGTCCGACATCGAGTCTCGTGTGGCCGAACGCCGGCAGGGAGCCTTCCAGGATCCTGTCGGCTTCCCGCGTCGTCTCCTCGACGGGGACCCCGAGGCCGGCGAGCGTCTCGCGCACGTCGGCAGGGTGACCTCGCGCGTTCCAGGGCCTGAGACGTTCCCGCAGCATTCCGCGGGCATCTGCGACATCGCGGCCGCCGAGAGCCTGTCTCAAGCTCAGGAGCTCTTCCTGCGGCACGGGCGAAGAACGCCGGCGCATCCTGTCCCTCAGTCCGCGGGAGAGCCGGAGGCCGAGCTCCGCCGGCCCCATGGCCGCCGCCCGCCGGACGAGCCACCGCGTGCGTCGCGAGCCGCTCATCGCCGCGGTCCTCTCGAGTGCAGCTCCAGCAGGAGTTCCTCGAGCCGGTCGACGGAGACATCCCACCCGTAGCGTCGCTCCACGTAGCGGCGGCACTGCTGCCGGAGCGCCCGCGCGGCCTCCTCGTCCGAGAGCCACTCGAGCACGGCGGAGAGTCCCCGCCTGATGGCGACGGCATCCGTGCCTCCGAGCACCAGCTGGCCCGCGAGCGGCTTGAGAAGCTCGGGCGTCGCGCCGATCGGCGTGCCGACCGCCGGTGTGCCGCACGCGAGCGCCTCGAGCGTCACCATCCCGAACCCCTCGAAGGCGAGCGACGGCAGCACGAAGAGGTCGGCCGCCTGGTAGTACGACACCAGTTCGTCGTCCTCGACGAACCCGACGAGCCTGAGCCGGTCAGCCAGACCCAGCTCGCGTCCCCGCTCGAGGAGCGGCTCGCGGAGCCGCCCCTTGCCCGCGATCACGAGGAGGGTGTCCGGGTGTGAATCGAGGACGCCGCCGAACGCGTCGACGAGGTTCTCGAGCCCCATCCTGGGCACGAGTCTTCTCGCGGTGAAGAGCACCTGCCTGTCGCCGGGCAGTCCGAGTCTCTCGCGGAGCCGGGCGCGGTCGTCGGCCGGGCGGAAACGCTCCAGGTCGACGCCGCCGGGTATCTTGACGACCTTCCCGAGAGCGAACGGGTAGTAGCTCCCGAGCTGTTCTCTGGAGAAGTCGCTCAGGACGATGACGCTGTCGGCACGCTTCAGACAGGACGCTTCCGCCCTGCGCGAGAGTCCTCCGAAGAGGACCGACTCCAGGGGCTTGCCGATGTTCCGGTCGGCACCCTCGAGCCTGAGCTCCTGCCAGTACGAGGCGTGGAACGTCATGACCTCGGGCGTCCTCGGAGCGCCCGTCACCCCCGCGTAGGCGTAGTAGGGAAAGTAGTGATGCGCCAGGACGACGTCGAAGTCCCCCGTCCGGGCGAGGCGCCTGAGCACGCCCCGGGCTCCGAAGAGCGCGGCCAGCGTTCTCCCCCCGAACTTCCTGCTGTTGTCGATGCTGCCGTAGCGATTGACGACGATCCCGTCGACGGTCTCGACATCGGGCGGCTCGGAGCGGAGGCGCTGCCCCACGAGCTGCACACTGTGCCCGCGCTCCACGAGCCTCCGAAGCGTCTCGTGCGCGACGCGCTCGACGCCGCCGTAGCTGTCGGGATAGAAGAACTGGTTTATGGAGAGGACCTTCAGAGGTGTCGTCACGGGCGGCCTCCATCGGCATCGTCGAGATCTTCGTACAGACTGCGAACCGCCTCGATCGACCGTCGTTCGTCGAAGTCGCGCTCGACCCTGACGCGTCCCCTCTCTCCCATCTCCCGCCGAAGCCCGGCGTCGCCTCCGAGACGCCGGAGCGCGTCGGCGAGCGCCTCGGGTTCGGCCGCCGGCACCAGCAGACCGGACCGGCCGTGATCGACGGCCTCGCAGATCCCGCCGACGTCGCTGGCGATCACCGGCAGCCCGGCCGCCATCGCCTCGAGCACCGTCAGGGGGAAGCTCTCCCCGTGCGACGGCAGGACGAAGAGGTCGGAGGCCGCCAGGAGATCTGGGACGTCGTCGCGGAACCCCGTGAAGAGCACGCGCTCCCCAAGGCCGAGGGCGTCCGCCCGCGCCCGCGTCTCCTCCTCCAGGGGGCCGTTCCCGACGAGCAGCAGCCTCAGCGACGGCACGGCCTCGAGCACGGCCGGCGCCGCGTCGAGCAGCGTGTCGTGGCCCTTGCCGGGCGTCAGACGGCCGACGACGGTCGCGGCAAGATCGGACGCATCGAGCCCGAGCTCGGCCCGCACCTCGTCGCGCGGACCGACCTTCTGGAAGCGCGTGAGGTCGATTCCGTTGTGGATGGCGACGACCTTGTCGGCCGGCGGGCGATAGCTCCTGAGATATCTTCGCCTGCTGTCCTCCGACACCACGATGATCCTGTCGACCATGCGGTTCGTTCGCCGCACGAGCCCGGTCAGCACCGTGGCTCCCAGCGGATAGTGCGAGACGGGCGGCCTGACGATGTGCTCGGTCGTCACGAGATGCCGCGCCCCGGCGCGACGCGCGGCCGGGATGACCGGCAGGCTGTTCCGTGGCGCAGTCTTGTTCACGTGGACCAGCGGGAATCCTCTCAGAAGCTCCGAGAAACGCTCGACCGCCCGTCGGTCGATCTCGCGGTGGGGCGCCGCCCGGACGACGCGGACGCCGTCGGACTCGACCGACGCCAACCATCCGTCGACCTCTTCCCGGTCGGATGCGACGAGCGTCACGCGCCACCCTGAGTCGTTGAGTGCGGACATGATGCGGGAGAGGTAGATCTCGGCTCCCCCCCAGGCCCGGGCGTCGGTGACGAACGCGATGTCTCCGCCGGTCGGCATCATGGTCACTCCCGGAACGGAGCGGGTCAGTGTCCGGTCCCCGATGATTCGGTTGCCGGCATGTCGAAGACCCCCTCATTCCGCATCCGGTTCAGCGTGACGATGACGGCGGCCAGCGCGTAGAACCCGAAGCCGAGGATCTCCTGCTGGAAGACCTCGACCACCATCATCTGGGCCCCGATGCCGATGAGAGCCGCTCCCGAGCCCAGTGCCAGGAAAGCATGGTCGGGCGCCCGCGGCACGAGCCTCAGGTTCTTCCGCGCCAGGTTCACCAGGAAGAAGTAGAGCGCGACGAAGATCGCGGCTGCCGGAACCCCGACCTCCGCGGCGTATTGATAGAAAGCGTTGTGGGCATGCTGAGGTACGAATCCCGTCGCTGTCTGCGGCGCGTGATACCGGAACATGCCAGGCCCGACGCCGAACCACGGATGCGACGCGACCACGGCCGCGGCTGAAGCGTAGATGTCGGGCCTCGAGGAGAAGCCGCTCTCCTCGAGCTGCTCGAAGCGGCTCACTACGACGTCGGCGAGGGAGCGACCGGTCGTCACGTAGACCGTCCCCTGGGCGATGACGAGGAAGAGGATGCCGAAGAGGAGGATCCGCTTGAGCGACCGACGATCGGCCAGACCGACGAGACCGAGACCTGCAAGCGACCCGATCCAGGCGCTTCTCGAATACGTGAAGAGCAGACCAAGAAAGCTGATGGTGACCGCGGCCTCTGCAGCGAGGCGCCGCCATGCGTTCTGAAGATGGCTCACCATGAAAAACCAATACGGCATTGTCAGAAGCAGCAGACCGCCGAACATGTTGGGATGGCCGAGCCCGAACCACCCACCCCGGAGCCTTCCCCCGGCGCCGGCTGCGAGTTGCTCGGCCTGCGTACCCGCCGTGATCTGGCGGCTTCCTCCGGTGATGCGATCGAACATACCGATGGACGCTGCGAGGAACCCCGCGATCGCGAAGGCGATCACGACGCTGCGGACGTCCTCCGGCCTTCTCATGATGGAGACGAGCAGATAGAACCACAGGATCTGGAGAAGCTGGGCCTTGATGGCGACACCCAGCATCGTCCGCTGGAGTATCGTCTCATTGTAGTTGAAGGCCGCGAGCGACGCGAAGACGTAGAGCGCGCCGAAGACGAGAATGAGGGCATCGACCCTCGTGCTCCTGATGAAGGGATGTCCCTCGGCGAACGAGTCGTCCAGGAAGTAGCGCAGCGTGTAGGCAAGAAAGACGCCCACAAGCGCTACGTTGAACCCGCTGACGTGGAAGAGGTCCAGCTCGCCGAGCGTGAAGCCGGGTCGCGAGAACGGAAGGATGAGGGCAAGGCCGAACACGCCGAGTTCGACGCGCAGGGCGGTCATGACGAGGATTCCCAGGGCCATCACCATCACGATGAGGTGCATGGCGCTCGGAAGCCGGATCTGCGTCAGGAGGATCCAGGCGATGACGACGTAGACCAGCAGCGCGCCGACCATGACGATAAGCTGGCGGTCGCTGCCCGGTACGTCTGCAGCACGTTTCGGTGTCCGTCGAACGTGGTTCGCCACGTCGCCTCCCGGTCCCTCAGTCCGCCCGCCGACGGTCGGCGGTCGACCGCACCCCCGGCGGGGACAGCGCGACCGTCTTGGTTGCTAGAGGCGATCGTAGACGAACTGAGGGATGTAGAACTTCCTGCGGTTCAGAACGGCCCCTAGAACAGTTGCTCCGGCGTCCTCCAGAAGAGCGATCGAGCGCTCAACAAGGGCCCGTTTCGTGCCTCCGGACCTGACGACGAGGAGAACCCCGTCGACTGAACGAGAGAGCGTGAATCCCTCGGAGTACGAGAGAACCGCGGGGACGTCGAACACGATGTACTCGTATTCGTCCCGGAGTTCCTCGATGAGCCCCTTGATGCGCTCATCGCCGAAGACGCGAGGAGGCGCCATGGCTTCTCGCCCGGCCGGCATCACGGAGAGCCTGCTGCCGCTCAGGTTGTGAAGACAGGAGCCAAGGGGCTCGCCTCCGAGCACGTGGTCCGTGAGACCTGGCGAGCGCTCGATGCTGAAGGCCCGGTGCTGGTCGGGCGCCCTCAGGTCACCATCGACGAGAAGGGTCCGTAGCTCGCTCCGTTCTGCGATGGTCCAGGCGAACTCCCGCGCCACCGTACTGGTGCCGGTGCCGACCTGGGCGCTTGTGAACATCACGACGCGGGAGTCCGTCTCGGGCAGAGCGAGGAATACCTCAGATGCCAGCGTCTGGTACTCCTCACTGTCTGACGGACGAACCTCGGGAGTCGGACTGATCGGCGGCCTGATGCGGGGCGTCTGGACCTCCGATGCGGAGGTACCGTACGCCCTGTCTTTCGGAGCCTTCGGCTCCCGGTCGCTCTCACGTCTCGAGCGATCCATGGCCTTGGATATCTTGCTGCCCATAATCAGCCTCGCTCCACCTCGGCTGCGGTCTGCTCCGCGGCTCGGAACGTCCAGTCGGACGGCGCGCGCCGGCGGGTATCGAGGGCCTCGACCGTCTCGCGGATGGTCCTGCGCCCGATCCACGTCAGTTCGTCGGCGTAGCCCGACAGAAGCGCGTTGTCACAGATGACGTTCACGAGACGCGGGACGCCGCCCGAGTACTCGTGTACCGCGTCGATGGCGCTCCGTTCGAAGATCTCGCGCTTCCCGACACCGGCCACGTCGAGCCGGTGACGGATGTACCTGCCTGTCTCTTCCCTCGACAGGGGCTCCAGATGGTACCGGATGCTGATGCGCTGACGAAGCTGTCTGAGCTCCCGCCGTTCGAGCGCTTCTCGAAGCTCCGGCTGACCGGCCAGCACGATCTGAAGGCTCGCCCGCCCCATGGCCCGGAGATTCGACAGCAGACGGATCTCCTCGAGGAGCGCGTTCGAGAGGTTCTGTCCTTCGTCGACGACGAAGACGGCATTCCTGCCGTCGGCCGTCCACCTGACGAGCTGCGCGGAGATCTGACGCATGATCTCCATCTTCGTCTTGCCGACGTCCTCGATGCCGAGTTCCCAGGCAAGCGCGCGGAGGAGGTCCGTCCGACCGATCGTCGTGTTGGTCAGCCAGGCCACCTTCGTGGTCGCATCGAGACCCTGCACGAGCGCGTCGAGCATAGTCGTCTTGCCGGTTCCGACCTCACCGGTCAGCTGCACGAAGCCGCGGCGTTCCTCGACACCGTACGTCAGATGCGCGAGCGCGTCCCGGTGCTTCTCACTCAGATAGAGGTATCTGAGGTCGGGAGAGAGCTCGAAGGGACGTTCAGTCAGTCCATAGAAGCCTGTGTACAAGGCGCCCTCCGTCATCCCGTGCCGCGCTCGGGGATCGAGGCCATTACCTTGAGACCGGTCAGCCGCTCGACATCCTCACGGCGCTCGAGCGAGTGGTCAAGGCGCTCCATACCGAAGATGAGCAGCACTCCGAAGAAGAACGTGAAGACCGCGACAACGACCGTCATGTTGACTGCAGCCCGAACGGGGGTCGCGGGGACGGATGCGCGCGCGACAACGCCGACCGACAGGAGGTTCGGGTCGGTCGCGGCCGTGATACGGAACTGCTCCCGGCGGTCGAGCAGCACGGCGTAGAGATCGGTCCGGATCGACATCTCATGTTCGAGAAGCCTCAGGCGGATAGTCTCGGCTGCGATCTCAGGTTCCTCCGAACGCAGTTCCTCGATGACGTCCTGTACCGCGGCACGCTGGATCTTCCACTCCGCGAGCCGCATGGCCATGCGGTCGTAGCCCTCGCTGACATGGTCCCGCATGATCGACTCCGTCGATGCCACCTGGCGCTCCAGCCTGATCACCTCCGGATGATCCAGGGTATACCGCGCTCTGGCCTGAGCGAGGTTGACACGCTGGTTGGCCAGGGTCTCCTTCAGCTGGACGACGGCCGGGTCGTTGTAGATGTCGACGCTCGGCACCGCGTCAAAGTCGTCGTTCTCATCGAGCCACTCACCGAGCAGCTCGAGCTGTTCCTCTCGCATGGTGATCTGGCGATCGAGTCCGGTTGCCTCCGTGAGGAAGTTCCCGATGAGGTCCATCTGCTGCTGGCCCCTCATGCCGATCGCCAGGATGCCTGACTCCCCGGCCACATCGGCGATCTCCGTCGCGATCGAGTCGATCACGGTCCTGATGCGGCGGGCCTGCGCGTCGAGGTATTCAACGGCCTCGTAGTCGAAATTGACCGTCTTGCGCACCTCGAGATAGGCGTCGAGCACGGCGTTGGCGACCAGCGCCGCCCGTTCCGGATCGACGTGCGTGTAGCTGATCTCGATCACGTTCGACTCCGGCT
>WJMD01000124.1 GCA_014728125.1 Candidatus Effluviviaceae Genus V sp. | reverse complement strand
TCGATCTGAAGTGACGAGTTGATGGCCGTCATGTTGTGGATCTGCGCGATGGTCAGGGGGTTGTTCGTGTAGTTGATCTGCCGGAACTGAACGCCCGGATTGTCGTCCAGGAAGTCGTAGGTCTTCTTGTGCCCCATGCAGAACGTGCCGACGGCCTTGCCGCGGTCGATCGTCTTCCTCGAGTTGTCGACGACGCCGAGCTTCATGAGCTCGACCAGCCCGTCGCCGATGAGCTCCGTGTGGATGCCGAGGTGCTTCTTGTCCTTGAGGTTGCGGATGACCGCATTGGGGATGTCGCCGTAGCCCACCTGGATCGTGTCGCCGTCCTGGACGATGCGGGCGACGTACTTGCCGATCTCGTCGGCGATCTCGTTCGAGCCGGTCTCCCCGTACTCGAGCATCGGTTCGTCGTGCGCGATGAGGTAGTCGATCTCCGAGATGTGAACGAACGCGTCCCCGTGGATCCTCGGCTGATTCGCGTTGACCTGCGCGATGACGAGCGCCGCTTCGTCAGCGGCCGCCTTCGTGATGTCGACGCTGACGCCGAGACTCATGTAGCCGTGCTCGTCGGGACGCGACACCTGGATCAACGCGACGTCGACGGGAACCTGCCCTCGATGCAGGAGGTCGGGGATCTGCGAGAGGAAGACCGGAGAGTAGTCGGCGATCCCCTCGTTGACCGCCTCGCGCGATGCGTTCGAGATGAAGAAGGAGTTGTGTCTGAAATGGTCCTGGAGCTTGCGGTCGGCGTACGGTGCGACCCCGAGCGTCCAGACGTGGAAGACCTCGGCCCCGTAGATGGCGTTCGGGTGGTTCTGGACGAAGTTCGTCAGCGCCTGCACGAGATACTGCGGCTCGCCGCACCCTGTGCTGATGAAGATGCGGTCACCCCGATGGATCTCGGAGAAGGCCTCTTCCTCGGACACGAACTTGTCCGGGTACTGCTCGCGCAGCTGATCCAGACTCCCGTGCGCGCACGCGGGATCCATAGACGGCCTCACCTTTCGGCTCAAACTCGGACGACCCTACCCGACTGAGCCCTCATTCGCCATTAAAGGCCCTCAGAGCAAACAAGTTCCACATGGTACCACCAGCCAGCCCGATTGGCAATACGGAGCATCACGGGACCGACCATCAAGTGTTCCGTTTCTGTGAGAACCTGAGAACGGCTCAGGCTTGGCACGAGACGCGCCGCGGACGAATGCGATGAGCCCCGCCCTGTGAGGGCGGGGCTCCCCGCTCAGCGCTCCCGATGACGCACGATGCCTCGTGGCGTTGTTCCAACCAGAGAGACGCTCTACTCAGGGGGCATCATCACGGCGTCGATCACGTGGATGACGCCGTTCGTCGCCTCGATGTCGGTCTTGACGACACCCGTGTCTCCGACCATGACCTTGCCGTCCATCACTGAGACGGGCGCTTCCATGTCGGCCAGTGTTCCCACCATGTCCATCGCGACGACCTCATCCGAGTACACGCGCCCCGAGACGACGTGGTACTTCAGGATGGTCTGCAGCTTCTCGAGGTTCGCGGGCTTGAGAAGCGACTCGACGGTGCCGCCGGGCAGCTTCGCGAAGGCGTCGTCGGTCGGCGCGAAGACCGTGAACGGCCCCTCGCCCATCAGGACGTCCGTGAGGCCCGCGGCCTCGACCGCCGTCAGCAACGTCGCGAACTTGCCGGTCTTGTCCGCGACCTCCACGATGGTCCCCGTCGCCGGCATGAGCACCGAGTCGATGACGTGGATGACACCGTTCGTCGCCTCGATGTCGGTCTGCGTCACCGCGGCCTTGTCCACCATGACGTTGCCGCCGTCGACGGTGATCGTGAGACGCTGTCCGTTGACCGTCGTCGCCGAGTCCAGGCCGACGACGTCCGCGGCCATCACGTTGCCGGGGACGACGTGGTAGGTCAGGATCGCCTTGAGCAGCTCCCGGTTCTCCGGCATGAGCAACTCCTCGACCTTCCCTTCGGGCAGTTTCGCGAAGGCATCGTCTGTGGGGGCGAACACCGTGAACGGTCCCTCGCCCTTGAGCGTCTCGACCAGGCCGGCCTCCGTCAGCGCGGTCACGAGCGTCGTGAAGCTGCCGGCCGAGACGGCCGTCTCCACGATGTCGCCCTGCTGCTCGGCGCACCCCGTGGCGAGCATTGCGATCGCAAGCAACGCGATCACGAGCGCGCCCATCATACGTTTCATCATGGCTCCCCCCTCTCGGGTACATGCGTCCGTATTCGGCCGGATTGACCGAACCGGCACTATCGTGTCGACAGTCTTGGATGCAGCAACCTGCCGCGGGGATTCGGAGAGGTCAGCGGTCGGTCAACCCTGGGCGAGGTGTTCGGGGAACGCCTTCCACATGAGGAGGCGGTAGAGCGCGCACAGACCGACCAGTGTGTAGACGATCCTCGACACGACGGCGCCCTGTCCTCCGAAGATCGCCGCGACGAGGTCGAACTGGAAGATGCCCACGAGCCCCCAGTTCAGCCCGCCCACGATGAGCAGAATGACCACGATCACATCGAGCGTCTTCATGGAGCCTCCCCGGCAAAGCTCACGAAGTCCACGTTGTCACAACGACAGCAAATATGACCCATGGTCATGTCGCCCGTCAAGCGATATGTGCGACGAGCGCACCATCACCAGCAGGCGCCCGAGGAGAAGGCAACCGGTCCACGCTTGCCAACCGCTCCCTTCCGCGGCGCGTTGACGAGGCAGCCCCTGGCCGACTCTCGATGCCCGGGTCGCCGTACACAGGCCTGCACTTCATTGACCAACTTGGGTGAACTGTGTTAAACTCGAGTTTGTATTTGGTAAGCATAGGTGGTCACAGTGACGGGCCCTCCTCCCTCCTTCCCGGCGCCTCGCCCTGTGACCCGATGGAAGGAGGCACCATGCGGAGGGTGATCCCACTGGTCGCCTTCCTCCTTCTGGCTGCGCTGACGCTGGGAGCCGGAGCGTACTCGATCGACCGCAGCGTCACAGGCTGCGGCGGCGGGTCCGGCTCGGGGGCAAGCTACTCGCTCCTCGGCACGGTCGGACAGAGCGCCATCGGGACGGCCTCGGGAGGAAGCTACCTTGAGGAAATCGGATTCTGGTACACGCCCGGCTGGCTCCTGACGGGCGTTCCGGAGGGCGCTCCACTCGCCTTCAGGCTCAGCCAGAACAGCCCGAACCCGTTCAACCCGGTCACGACGATCTCGTACTCGGTTCCGGCGCAGTCACGGGTCAGTCTCGTGCTCTACTCCGTCGATGGGAGGGTGGTCCGCACCCTCGCCGATGACGAGAAGGAACCGGGGGTCCACCGTGTGACGCTCGACGCCACCGGGCTCGCCAGCGGCGTCTACTTCTGTCGCATGGTCTCAGGCGGGTTCGTCCAGACACGGAAGATGGTGCTCTTGAAGTAGCCTTATCGACGGGAGTCGGCCGGCGGAGTCCTCCGGAAGAGGTGCCGTCCGCCCGACGCCCGCACCAGACGGTTGGAGGTTCCGGAATGAGACTGACAGCACTCTGTGCCGCAGTGATCCTCGCGGCCGCGGCGGTCGCCCTCGCCGCGCCGCCCAAGACGATGAGCTATCAGGGCGTGCTCAAGGACGACGTCGGCAGTCCCGTGCCCGACGCGACGTATCGGATGGAGTTCACGATCTACGACAGCGAAACAACCGGGAATACGCTGTGGTCCGGATCCAAACACGTTGCCGTGACCGACGGGATCTTCAACGTGATCCTCGGGAGCGACACACCGCTCGACCTGCCGTTCGACGCACCGTACTGGCTCGGCATCGCCGTGGAGGGGGAGCCGG
>WJMD01000123.1 GCA_014728125.1 Candidatus Effluviviaceae Genus V sp. | reverse complement strand
GTAGAGCGCAAGGAACCGCTCTGCGTCGCCCTGCGCCCGGTTGACGCGCGCCAGCGCGTAGCCCTCGGCGTCGCGGATCATCCGCTGGGCCTCGCCCTCGGCCGCAGGGATCTCCTTGTTGTACTCCGCCCAGGCCTCGTTGATCAGCTGCTCGCGCTCCTGCTTGGCCTGATTGACCTCATTGAACGACGGTTTCACCGGGTCCGGCGGGTTGACGTCCTTAAGGTTGACGGTGACGACCTGGATGCCGGTCTCGTACTCGTCGAGCAGCTTCTGCATCTCCTGCTGAGTACGATCGGAGATCTCGCGGCGCCCGACCGTCAGAACCTCGGTGACCGTCCTGTCGCCGACCACGAGACGCATCGTCGCCTCGCTGACATCGCGGATCGTCTCGGGCACCTCCCGGACCTTGAAGAGGTACTTGAGAGGGTCCTGGATCCGGTACTGCACGATCCACTCGACGACGGCGGCGTTCAGGTCGCCCGTCAGCATGAGGGACTCGTCACTGAAGTCGCCCCGGCGGTAGACGGTCCGCACGCCGGGCCGCTCGGTGGCGAACCCGAACTCCAGCTTGTACACGTGCTTGACGCGCACCTTCTGCACCCGCTCGATGGCGAACGGGAGCTTCATGTGCAGGCCCGGCTGGGCGGTGCGAACGTAGGCGCCCAGGCGCTTGACGACGCCGACCTCGTCCGTTGCGACGGAGTAGAACGTCGTCGAGAGCAGGATGATGGCCACGATGCCGATGACGACCCACCGGACAGCGCCTTCCTTGAAGGAGGGCAGTCGCAGACGGCGCGGCCGCACCATCATGTCAGGGTCGTATTCCATCAGGACTCCCTTCGGTAGGTTGTTGCGGGCGGCACGCATCGTGAGCCCGCATCACACATCGTATCCGGAAGGGGCCAAGGATGCAAGAAGGGCCGGGGCCTCGTGTTCGGCGGTTTCTTGATGAAGCCGCAGGCGTGTGATATTCTGGGCACTGCACACACGTTGGTGGGACCGCGTCGGGACGCACGCACTCTGCCGACCGACAAGGCGGCCCTGCCACCGACCGCCGCCCGTCCCGGACCGTTCGGACACCACAGGAGAGACGATGCGGCTCGTATCCACATTGCTCGCGGTGCTCGTGGCCGTCGGCGCCGTCGCCGCCGAGAAGACGGTGCTCTACGAGCACTTCACATCGCGCTACTGAGCATCGTGCCCGCAGGCCGCAGTTGCGGTCCACGAGTTCCAGTCGAGGCACGGCAGGGACGAACTCGTCCTCGTGCAGTACGAGTTCGCCGACCCGTTCTTCTACCAGCGCTCATCCTACTACGGAAACTCCGCCGTGCCCCTTCTGGCGGGCGACGGCCGGTCCTGTCCGTCGCCCTGGTCGGTCTCGCATATGGAGAGCGACCTCGCCGCGCACAGCGCGGCCGATTCGCCGCTGACGATGAAAGTCAGCGAGCTCGGCGTCGGCGAGTTCGCCGTATCGATCGCGGCCGAGGAGGACGTGTCCAACGCCCGGTTCGCCGCCGCCGCAGTCCTGGCCGAGGACGTTCCGTCCTCAAACGGCACGTCGTTTCTTCCCTACCACGCGAAGACGTTTCTGACGGCCTACCAGGGCGATGCGTTCAGCATCGCGGAGGGGGAGAGCGTCACGTTCCTGACATCGTTCGATGTAGATCCCGCGTGGGACTACTCACGGATGGGCGTGGCCGCGTGGGTCCAGGCCGACGGGGGAGGGAACCCGAGCGGCTCGTCGGACCTCCCGGTGATCCGCGGCGTGCTCCAGTCGGCCTTCGCCCCTGCGACGGCGACAGGCGTGCCGGAACCGCCCGGGGCGGCGCTGCGCCTCTCCGCTCCGACGCCCAACCCGGCCCGCGGCGAGGCCCGCTTCGTTCTCGCGAGTGACGAGGTTGGTGACGTGTCGGTGGTCATCTACGATGTTCGCGGACGCCGCGTGGCAACGCTGTTCGAGGGAAGGGCCCAGCCCGGCGAGGCCGTGATCCGCTGGGACGGAAGGGATGTGGAGGGCCGCCGCTGTCCCTCCGGTGTCTACTTCGCCCGCCTGCACGGCACGTCCACAGCGGCACAGACGCAGACGGTTGTGCTCATACGGTAGTCTCACAGGGCGGCACAGACCGATGGTTCGCACCCGAAAACCCTTGACCGATTTCGCGGGTCCCTGATATCTTCAACTGTGATGGAGTATTCTTGACCGGAGCATCTCCACGCTGGCTTGCTCAGACATTGCGTGAGGGCGACCGGGGACCAGAGGGTCCCGGAGAGGAGCAGCACCATGAGAGCAACGGCTATCGTTCTTGCGATGGCGGCGTGCCTTGTCTTCGCGACGGGTGCGTCGGCAACCGTATTCCTGCACGAGGGCTTCGAGACGGGCGCCGAAGGATGGGAGACGACCGGTCAGGTCGAGGGGCAGGAGTTCAGCCTCTGGCATCTCGAGACCTACCGTGCGCACAGCGGGATGTACTCCGCGGCCTACAACACCGGCGGCCCGAACTACGACTATGACGTCGGCTGGAACTGGGGCGTTCTGATGTCCCCGTGGATCGACCTCTCGGGCGCCGATGAGGCCTACATGAACTTCTACTCCTGGCTCGAGACCGAGAACCAGCCGATGCATCTTTTCGATAAGGCCCACGTCGTCGTGAAGCCCGGAGACGGGATGTGGGTCCCGCTCTATCCCGACGTGCAGTGGTTCGACCAGGGCGAGTGGATCGGGCTCAAGGCGGACCTCAACATGTTCGCCGGCCTCGACGCGGTCCGCGTCGGATTCTACTTCGACACAATGGACCATCTGATGAACGACTACGAGGGCTGGTACGTGGACGACATCAAGGTGCACGATGGCGACACGTCGCCCGTGCCCGAGCCTTCGACCTGGCTGCTTCTGAGCACAGGGCTCGTCGGTGTCGGCGCTCTCGTCCGCCGCCGGTTCCGCGGCTAGCTCGAGCGGACCACCATAGGCAACACCACGGGGCAGGGCCCTTCCGGGTCCCTGCCCCGTTCTTTCAGAGGGAGCCGCTCGACGCTTCCTTGACCAGCAGATTGTCGTATGATACTCTGGTACCAACGAACGGAGACATCCGTCCGGACCCGACGTGTCCGGGGGTCCACGACTTCGACACGGGGAGGGCCATGTGACAAATCGTTATTGCTTTCTTGCTCTGGTGGTCGTCTTCGCCATCGCGGCGACGCCCGCACTGGCCACCGAGACGCTGACCGTCGACTCGTACAAGAACTGCGTCGGCCTCCTGCAGGCGGGATGCCCCAGCATCTCGCTCGATCCGGGGGTCACGTACACCGTCAGCGTGACCGGAGACGCCGCCGCGAACGACTCGCTCGGCATCCAGTACTACGACGGCCTCTTCCTCTACTTCTTCGAGAAGACCGACGCGCTTCACCCCCGCATCGTCTACCTCGAGAAGGGGGAGACGTTCGACCTCACCGCGGGGTTCGATCCCGTCTACGCGTTCCTCGTTGACATCTCGCTCAAGGACGTCGGGGACAACTTCGGTTCGATGGAGGTGGCCTTCGACTCGCCGAGGGGACGGGAGACGCTGACGGTCGACGCGGTCTTCCACTGCATCGGACTGCTCGAGTACGGCGGCGCGAAGATCGTGCTGACACCGGGGCAGGAGTACACGGTCTCGGTCACCGGCGACGCGGCGACGAACAGCGACCCGTCGGGCTACTACGACGGCGTCTGCATCTTCACGCGCGACATCTCGATGCCCTATCATCCTCAGCTGAGCTTCCTCGAGTTCGGCGAGGAGTACGTCTTCACGGCGCACGCGACGGGCTGGTTCTGGGCGTTCCTCGTCGACTTCAGCTTCGCCGACATGGGGAACAACTCCGGGTCCATGACCGTCGAGTTCCTTGCTGAGACGGGGATCGAGGAGGAGACCTGGAGCGCGATCAAGCAGCTCTTCCAGTAGCGAACGATGCAACACCTTGCGACGGCCGCACACGACTGAGGCCCGCCTTCCACCGGGGAGGGCGGGCCTCGGTCGTTCAGGTCGTCTGAAGATCGGTCAGCCGGTCGAGGGGGCTTCGTCGTGGAGCGGGCCGAGCGACATGAAGCGTCCGCGCGCGGTGGCGGCGACCTCTCCGTCCGGGAGCGTCGCCTCGGCCTCGACCTCGTGGACCCGGCGCCTCGAGCGCACGAGTCTGGCCGTCACGGTCACCTCCTCGCCGACGGGCACCGGGCTCGAGTACCGGACGGTCAGCTCGGCCGTCATCGCCAGAAGCCCCATCCGGTTCAGGAGGGTCACCATCGTCTCGTCGAGAACGGTCGAGACGAGTCCTCCGTGGACGACCCCGCTGTAGCCCTGGTACCTGCCGTCGAAGGTGTGCCGGGTCGTGACCTCACCGTCGCCGTAGTCGAATGACAGGTGGAGGCCGTGCGGGTTGTCGGGTCCGCACGCGAAGCACATGCGGTCGTCGGCCATGGTCTTGAGCACGTTCTTTGTCTCGCCCTCGCTCATTCCTCTTCCTCGTGTTCTCCTTCTTCATCCGATTCGCCGGTGAGTTCGTCAACGGGCATGGCAGGGGTCGAGATGATCTCGCGCGCCTCGTCGACGCGGTCGATGGGGACCATGATTCTGACGGCTCCGAGACCGTCGACCGTGACGGCGTAGAGCTTACCCGCTGCCTCGAAGTTGAGATGCACCGGGATCCCGGCGGCCTCGAGCGCCGCTCGGATGCCGTGAGCTTCCATCTCGCCGTTCGCCGTGTAGACGACGGCCATGTCCGACGGGATCGGGGAACCGGTCTTCATCTTTCGTCGTTCCTTTCGGGCGTCTGGTCGTTGCAATGCCGTCACCCCGATCGACGGGGCGCGTGACGCAGTATAGCGCCTGAGGAGCCCGAGCGCCAGAGGAGCGCCGGGAGAGGGGAAACGAAGCGGCGGGGCCCCTCAGGGACCCCGCCGCCGTCATTGGCACTTCATCGGCCGCGCAGCCGCGCGGGCGCAGACTCATCGGTAGAGCCGCTTGATCTCGCCCCAGGTGCTCTCGACGACGGGCGATGCGCCGAGGAACCAGTGGTAGATGGTGTCGATGGCGACGTGGAACGATGCGGTCGCCGCCGCGGAGAGTTCGATGCCCGACCAGACGGTCTTGAAACCGCCCGGGTCGTGGTAGATGACGACCCCGTCCCGCGCCGCCTCGTCGTACGAGAACGCTGAGCCAGCATCTGCGACGGGGTCTGCGCAGTCGGGGTAGAAAGTGTTCTCCGTGAAGACCGTCGAAGCGGTGAGCGACAGCGTCAGACCGTCCGCAATCCAGCCCGGAGAGCCGGTGATCGTGGCCGTCGTCTCGCCCCAGAGCACGTCCTGGTGGCAGTGGTCGAGCCCGAGGTAATCCCGCGGAAACCCGCTCGTCGGACCCATCGATGGATGCGCGCCGACCATGTAGTCCTGCCCGACGAACAACAGGTTGCCGCCGGTGTCCAGATACGCCGCCAGCGCGGATTCGTCGGCCGGGTCGATGTTCTTCGGGGTGGCCCACCAGTTGTCGCTCGTCAGCACGACGACGACCGGGTAGTTGTCGGCCGTCATCCCCGTCGGGAAGTTGATGGAGCCGCCCGGTGTCTCGACGCGGCACGTGGCGATGATCTGCGCACCGGCGGCGGCGAACGCGTCCGCGTACAGGGGCGTGGGGTCGCCGAAACCGCGGTTCGCGTCGATGTCGAGGCAGATCAGGACGTCGGCAACGCTGCGTGCCGTGCCGTACGGCCCGCGTTCGGGGTACTCCGCATCGGGCAGGCCCTCGCGGGAGGTCGTCGCCGAGAGCGGGACGGACAGGACCAGGGCCAGGGCAACCACGAGCATTCGCTTCATGCGGGTCCTCCCCGGGCGCCGTGCGCCCGTGTGGGCTGTGACCGAACACCGTGCCCCGCGCGGGGCCACGTGGCGTCGGGAGAGCACGGTGCCGGTCGAACCTCTGTGACCAGGCACCCATCGCGTTACGGTGTCATGTGGATGCGAGGCCGGAGCATACCACAGGTCGCACGTGGAGGCAAGTCAGAGCTCTGTGAGGACTCCCTCCGCGCTTCGACGGAAGGGTGACAGTGTGGTAGGATGCGCTCCGGACGGAGAGCGAGCCAGTCGGCTTCTTCACCGGGGGTTCGATGACGCGGTTGCGTCGTCCGGAGCCGTCGGACGTGACGGCCCTTCTCGTCTTCGCGGGAGCGCTGACGCTCTACCTGAGCACCCTGTCCCGCACGCTCCCGTGGGGCGACTCGCCCGAGTTCCTCGCGGTCGCGCGCACGCTCGGCATCGCGCATCCGCCGGGCTATCCGCTCTACACGATCCTCACGGCGCTGGCCATCAGGGTACCGCTCGGCACGCCCGTGGCACGGCTGGCGTTCCTCTCGGCCGTGGGCGGCGCGCTCGCCTGCGCGCTCGTCTCGCGCGTGACGTGGGACATCACGGAGCTCACGACGCGACGCTCGGGCCATCACCCCTCGCGCGTCCTGACGGCCGTCGGCGCCGCTCTCGCCGGAGCGGTCGTCGCCCTCGTTCCCGAGATACACGCGCAGTCGACCATTCCAGAGGTGTACGCACTCGCGGCGGCGCTACTGACGGGCATGCTCGCGCTGCTCGCGAGAGGCGAGCTCGGGCTACCGGGCGCGACGGTCGACCCCTCCGGCGAAGCGTCGCGACGGTTCGACCGTCGCTTCGTCGTCGCGGGTCTTCTGTTCGGGATCGGGCTCGCGCATCACCTGACGATCCTGCTCGCGCTCCCGGGGCTCGTCATCATGTCGCTCACGCGACCCGGCCGGAGCGCCCGCACCTGGCTTGCTGCCGCGGGCGCGTCTCTCGTGGTCCTGACGTCGTACGCCTACCTGCCGCTCCGTTCGGCCCACGACCCCGCCGTGCTCTGGGCCCCCATCGACAGCTTCGACGCGCTCGTGAAGCACATCGGCGGGGTCGCGTACCGCTCGCGGCTCGGCGCGACGTCACTGCTCGTCGCCCTGCACGACGCCCGCGGCGTGGCGGAGCTTCTGGTCAGGGAGTTCGGATGGCCCCTTCTCGCGGCCGCCGTCTGTGGGCTCGTGCTGCTTTGGAGAGCCTCGAGACGCTACGCGGCGGCGCTCCTCGTCATCCTCGTCCTGACCCTCGGGCACGCCGCCCTCTATTCGATCCCCGACATCGGAGCCTATTTGGTTCCCGCCTATGTCGTTCTCGGGCTGCTCGCCGGTCTGGCCGTGGCGCTCATGCCGGCCGAGCTCGGAGGGAGCGTCCGCGGGGTGGGCGCGGCGGCCGCCCTCGCAGCCGTCGTGGCGGTCGTTCTTGTCCTCTCGTTCCCGGGAAGATGGTCGCGCGCCGAGGCGCGGGGCGGAGGAGCCGACGTGTACCTCGACCAGATGCTCGACGGGCTCGCGGCGAACTCGATCGTCCTCGCGAGGAACGACGAGACCGTCTTCCCGCTGTGGTACGCGCTCCACGTCGAACGTCGCCGGCCGGACCTCTCGGTCATCGACGTGCGCTCCAGGGCGCCGCATCTGGAGCGCTGGAACCCGACCGTTCGGTTCCCAACGGAGGTCCAGCTCGCCAGGTCGTTCGGCAGTCGCGAGACGGGCGACTGTCCGTCCGATGGCAGATCGGTCCTTCCGGTCCAGCGCTATGTGGAGCTCCTCGTGTCGCTCAACGCCGACGATCGGCCGATCTCCTCGGACTACGAACTGGCGCGCGCCAGGTTCCTCGAGCGGTGCGCACCGGCGGGCTATCTCGCGAGGATCGAATCCGGGGAGGTTCCGGCCCGGGAGCTGCCGGAGCCTGACCGGCTCGTCTCCGGCGGACCGTGGGCCATGTGGCTTCTCGACGATGGGGAACGTGTCGAACCGAGGACCGTCCGCGTCGCAGCGAGCCGCCTGGAGGAGGCGGCCAAGCTCTATCTTGTGCGCGGCCGCCCGAGCGACGCGGTGGGGATACTCGAACTCGTGACGTCGGCCGCGCCCCGGATGACCAAGGCCTGGAACGACCTCGGCGTCGCCTACGTGGCGACCGGCCGCATCGACGACGGCATCGAGTCGCTTCTGCGGGCGGCGGAACTCGACCCGGCCGAGCCGTCCACGAGAGCCAACCTGTTCGACGCGTACCGTCGCGCCGGCCGCCGCGAGGAGGCCCTCGCCAGCATCGAGGATGCGATCCGTCTGGATCCCGGAGAACCGCGCTACCGGACGCAGCTCGCCCTCTATCTCGAGCGCCACGGCGAGCCCGGGCGCGCCGCCGAGGTTCTCAGGGAGGCGCGGAACGCTGATCCCGAGGACCACGCGGCCGTTCTCGCGCACGGCGACCTTCTGGCGAGAAGAGGCAGGTACGCGGAGGCGCTCTCGGTCTACCGGGCGGCCGAGCGGCTCGACCCCGGCTCGCCCGCCGTCCAGAGCGGGATGGGACGCTGCTACTGGGCCATGCACGATGTCAGGAACGCGGTGCGGGTCATGCGACGGTCCATCGAGCTCCAGCCGCACAACCCGCGTCTCAGATACGATCTCGCGGTCATGCTCCGGGCGGTCGGCGAGCGCGAGGAGGCGCTCGCCCACCTCGATGCGGCGCTCAGGGTGCTTCCGACCATGTGGCGCGCCGACATTCTGCGAGCCCGCGTCCTGTCGGAGCTCGAACGCCACGGGGAGGCCGAGGCCGCGCTCGCGAAGGCCGAGGAGCACGGTGCCGAGCCGCGCCTGCTCCTGAAGGCCCGGCTCGACGCGGCGACGGCGCGGGGCGACAGCGTGAAGGCGGAGGAGCTGCGGGCGGCCCTCGTCGATACGGTATCCTGAACGGGTTTCACACGATGGAGACGCACCGGCCAGCCGCCGCGCGCCGTACGGGCGGACCGTTGCGTCGGGGCCCCTCCTGGGGTAGGATGGCGGGTGTCCGGCACCGGCGCCACAGGATGAGGCGGGCGGCGGGTCGAGTCCGGGCGCGACCGGCGCTCAGAGACTGCATCGAAATACATGGATACGAGCACTCTGCATCATCGAGCTGGGAGCCGATCGTGAGAAGCATCACAAGCCCCGCCGCGAGAAGCCTTGGTCTTCTCGTTGCACTGCTCGGCCTCTGGGTCGCGAGCGCCGCGGGCGCGGACGACCTGCTGGTCGAGTGCGAAGAGTTCGAGCCGTACGGCGCGAACGACCTCGGTGGATACGAAATCGCCACCGAGTACTGCTCGGGCGCAAGTCAGTTTCAGGCCGTTTTCGGTCTCGACCTGCCCGGGGAATGGATCAAGCTGAAGGTCACGTTCACCCAGGAAGGCTGCTACCGATCATCGATGGGGTATCAGTCCGCCTACGGTGAGACGGTCGACTTCCGGGTACGGATGATCGATGCACCAACCCCCGGCCAGGAGATCGACAGCCCGTTCGTCTTCGACGACGGGTACGGCTTCGGCTGAGGTCCGTTCTCGATCGCTGCCGGCGGCAGCTACTTCTGCGTGAACCCCGGGACCTATCTGTTCATCGTCGAGAACGTCTCGGGAGGTTTGAACAAGGTCGACTATGTCGAGTTCTTCTACACCGACAGCCCGGTCGAGCAAAGGAGCTGGGGAGGCATCAAGGCGCTCTTCCGAGATCCCTGAGCCCGCTGACCGGGGCCGGAAGGAGCAGGAATGCGGCAGCTCATAGTCCTCGCGGTCGTCGTCTTGTGCGCGACGACAGGCGCATCCGCAGACGAGACCGAGATCCGGATCGGGGATGTTCCCAGGACCGGATCCCATTTCATGAACGCCAGGGAGGCGGCGCTCTGCGGCGCAGGGGCCGCGACCGCCGATCTGTCGGCGGTCTTCCGGAATCCCGCGGCGGCCGGGATGGTCGAGGGCGCGGAGGGCTTCGCCTCGATGCGCGTGAACATCAAGACGCGTGACTATCTGCCCCAGGGCGACGAGTCGCTCGACGCAACCGACGACGGGCTGCTCTTTTCGCAGGCCGCGGCCGTCAAGACCTCGGACAGCTGGTCGTTCGGCTTCGCCTACGCGACACCGTCGTACCGCAGTCTCGATCTCTCCGGAGCCGTCGAGACGGGAGAGCGGCCTCTCGAGTCGTACTCAGGCGAGTTCACCGGGAGCTTCAGGACGTTCGAGGCCGTCCTGACGTCGAGGATCGGAAGCCGGGGACAGGGGATCATCGGCCTCTCCGCGGGCGTCGCGACCATCAACGAGACGGGGAGAGAGGTCGTCGGGTCCGATCTCACCGACTCGTGGGAGATCGACGGCCTTGGGTCGTGCTACGCGGTCGGGTTCATCTTCGCTCCCAGCGACCGCGTCAGCATCGGCGCCGGCTACAGGTTCTCCTCGGAGATCGATGTCGAGGGAACGGGTCTGGGGCTCGATGGTGAGACCGGCACCTTCACGACCGCGCCGATCGCGACCGGCGGGGTCAGCGTCCTGCCGACCGACCGGCTGGCGCTCCACGCCTCCGTCATCCGCGAGGGATGGCATCAGGCCGATGTGGAGCTCGACCCCGACGCGACGGCCGTTCTCGGGAGCCCGAGCTTCGACGATCCGATCCTGACCGTGGCGCTCGGCGGCGAGTTCGACGCCACCGAGAAGATCACGCTGCGCGCCGGCTACTCGCTTCAGATGACCGGGGACATCCAGGATGCGGCCGTACCGGAGAGCGCGTTCGGCCTCGGCGGGACGTACGCTTTCAACGAGTACTACGTCGACGCAGGCTACACGTACGAGTCGTTCGAGATCGACGGTGAGAGCGGGCAGATCACGAACAGCGGGCTCCACGCCACCGTGGGGTACCGCTTCTAGCGCGACACGCGCACGAGAGCATGCATCCGCCCCGGACGTTCGGACGCCGAGCGGCCGGGGCGTCGTCTTCTGAACCGGGAGTAGGCTCGTGACGATCGCCGTCGCGATGAGCGGTGGGGTCGACAGCACGGCGGCCGCACTGCTCCTTCTCGAACGGGGGCACGACGTCCAGGGTCTCACGATGCTCACCTCCGGGCCGGCGGCCCGCGACGTGGCGGATCGGGGAAGCAGGGCCGCGTCGGCGCTCGGGATCCCGCACCAGGTCGTCGACCTGTCGAACGCCTTCGAGGAACACGTCGTCGTACCGTTCGCGCGTGCCTACGCCGCGGGACGGACACCCAACCCGTGCGTTCTCTGCAACAGGACCATAAAGTTCGGCGCCCTCCACGCGGCGGCGCTCGAGAGCGGCGCGGACGCGCTCGCCACCGGGCACTACGCCCGGCTCGCGCCGGCGTCCGACGGCTCGCCGCGGCTCTTCGAGGCCGTCGACGACACCCGCGACCAGTCGTACTTCATCGCGTCCGTGACCTCCGGGACCTTCACCACGTGCCTGCTTCCGCTCGGCCCAGTTCTCAAGCGGGACGCCGTGAGGCGCGTCCGTGATGCGGGCTTGAGCGGCGTCGTCGGGGCGGAGAGCAGGGACATCTGCTTCCTTCCCGACGGCGACATGCGCTCGTTCCTCGAGCGGCACGCGCCGGAGGCCCTTGTCCCCGGCGCGATCGAGGACGCCGGCGGCACGGTGCTCGGCGAGCACTCGGGGCTCGGTCTCTACACCGTAGGACAGCGCACCGGACTCGGATTGTCCAGGCCGCATCCGACCTATGTTCTGGGGATCGACGCGGAGAGGAACACGCTCGTGGTCGGGGACGAGGAGGAACTGGCCTGTCCCGGGCTCACCGCGTCCGGCGTCGCCTGGATTCGACGCGGGCCCCCGGGCGCGCGGTTCGACTGCGACGTCCGCATCCGGTCGGCGTCGCCGAGGCTCGGAGCGTCGGTCGAGGTCGAGGGACACCGTGCCGTTGTTCGGTTCGCCGCTCCGGCACGGGCCGTCGCCCCGGGGCAGGCGGTCGTGTTCTACCGTGGCGATGAGGTGCTGGGCGCCGGCACCATCGAACGCGGCCGTGCCGATCTCTGACGACGCGCCCACGCCGCGACGCGTTGAGCCCCGTGCGCCACCGTGCTAGAATCCGCCACAGGCAGGTCAACACGACTCGAGACGAGGAGACGCTCGTGAAGGCCGTCGTTCTGGCAGCGGGCAAGGGCACCCGCATGCGCGAGATCACCGATTCCATCCCGAAGCCGATGGTCGAGGTGTCCGGGAGGCCGGTCCTGTGGCACATCCTCACCGCCCTGCGGGACGCGGGCGTCGAGGAGGCCGCGATCATTGTCGGCTACATGGGCGAGAAGATCCGCGAGTACTTCGGGGACGGGACGGGCATCGGTCTTCGGCTCGCGTACTTCGTTCAGCAGGTCCAGGACGGGACCGGCCGCGCGGCCGAGCCCGCGCGCGACTTCGTCGAGGACGCCCCCTTCTTCCTGACCTTCGGCGACATCCTGACGAAGGCCGCCGCGTACCGCGCCATGGCCGAGTCGTTCCGATCCGAACCGACCGACCTGCTGCTGGCGGTCAGGCACGTGGACGACCCGCACAGGTTCGGTGTGGTCGAGCTGGAGGGAGACCACATCAGGAGCATCGTCGAGAAGCCTGCCCCCGGCACCGCTCCGTCGAACCTCGTGAACGCGGGCATTCTCATCGCTGGGCCGGTGCTCTTCGACTACACGCGACGGCTGGAACCGTCGGAGCGGGGAGAGTATGAACTACCCGACGCCTTCCGCATGATGATCGAGGACGGACTGAGTGTCCGCGCGCTCGACATTCGATCCTATTGGCGTGACATCGGCACACCCGAGGATCTCGAGGCGGCCGGCGGGGAGGTCGAGGGTCTGGACGATGTCATCGGTCCCTGAGCAGGCTGCCGCGCGGGCGCCCGGCGCTGCCGGTCAGAGCGACTTCTGTTCGTCCGCGGCGGGGGTGAATCTGTAGCCGATCCCGCGGACCGTCGACACGAGTTCCTCCGGACAGATCTCGGCGAGCTTCGACCTGAGCCGGCTGACGAGCACGTCGACCGTTCTCCCGATGACACCTGAGCTGTCGCCCCACACGAGCTCCTTGAGCTCATCTCTCGTGCACGCTCTCTCCCGGTTCACAGCGAGGATGTGCAGGAAGCGGAACTCCCGGTCCGTCAACTCGACGGTCCGGCCGTCGATGCTGACGCTGTGCGTCGTCGGGTCGATGCTCACGTCCCCGCACATGAGCTTGTCGCAGAAGCGTTCGGGGTCGTCGGCGTCCGAGAGGTCGAAGAGGCTGTTGATGCGGGTCACCACCTGATCGACGTGAGTCCACCGCAGAACGGGCTTCTCGGGGGCGCCGCCCGCGGCCGCGACGTCCTCCGGAGCGACGCCCGGTCCGGCCAGTACGAGTGTCCTGACAGGTATCTTGTCGCCGTTCGTCTCGAAGATGCGGGCGAGGTCCCGGCCGCCGATGTCCTGTAGACACAGGCCGACGAGCGCGAGCTCCGGTCGCTCGAGCTGGATGTGCTCCAGCGCCTCGCGGCCGGTGGATGCCTCGGATGTCGCGTAGCCGGCGGCGCGGAGCGCGGCCGCCAGCTTCTCTCGGGTGTCGTTGTCGCGCTCTGCAACCAGAATGCGCCTGGGATGTGACATGCACGTTCCTCCGCCGGGGAGTGTCCCGCCCGCCGCTGCTCGTGCCCGGCCGGGCCTACGCTCTTTGTTTCATGCAAGGAGCGTGCCGTCCAGTTGCTCCTGAGAACCCCTCAGAAACGCCGACGGAGTGGGCGTTTTCGATGCGGGCGGGCGGCGGGCGGCCGCCATGAGCGGTTTTTCAGTATCGTGGGTTCGAGTCCCGCTGTGGACCCGGCCGCGCAGTTCCGGTAGACTCGCCGGGACGATGACGGTGGAACGGCAGTCGAGGAACGGAGGAAGCGGATGGCCAGGAGCGTACACGCGAAGACGATCTACACCGGCAAGCGCGTCATCGAGGACGCGTACGTCGGGTTCGACGGCACAACGATCACGACCGTGTCGGGAAGGAAGCGCACCGACGCGCTCGGAAGCTACGAGGTTGTGACGCCGGCCTTCATCGACCCTCACAGCCACATCGGCATGTTCCGGGCGGGGGAGCCGGCAGCCGAGTCCGAGGGGAACGAGCAGATGGACTCCCTGATGGTCCTGCCGGACGCCCTCGACTCGATCCAGATGGACGACCAGGCGTTCCGGGATTCCATCGAGATGGGTGTGCTCTACTCGTGTGTCGTCCCCGGAAGCGGGAACATCATCGCGGGTCGTTCGGCGGTCATCCGCCACCACGCGAAGAACACGTCGGACGCGCTCGTCACGCGGTCCGGCATCAAGGCGGCCCTGGGCTACAACCCGATGTCGACCGTGAGCTGGAAGGGCAAGCGTCCCTCGACGCGCATGGGAGCCGCAGCGATCCTCCGGGCCAAGCTCGAGGAGGTCCGCCGGAAGGTCCAGAAGTACGAGAAGATGCCCGCGAAGAAGCGCAAGGAGATGACCTTCTCCGCCGAGGAGGAACTTCTGCGGACGATCCTCGCGGGGAAGGAACGACTGCGCGTCCACGTCCACAAGATCGACGACATCGCGCTCCTCGTGCGTCTCGTGGACGAGTACGGACTGAAGGTCACGGTCGAGCACGCCGGCGATGTTCACCAGCCCGAGATCTACGACGAACTTCGGAAGCGGAAGATCCCCGTCGTGTTCGGCCCCGTGGACTCGTTCGCGTACAAGGTGGAACTCAAACACGAATCGTGGCGCAACGTCCGCTACCTTGTAGAGTCGGGCGTCGAGTACGGACTGATGACCGACCACCCGGTCATGCCGTCCCGGCAGCTGCACCACCAGACGCGCTGGTTCATCCGTCTCGGACTGTCGAGACAGGAGGCCGTGGAGGTCGTGACGCGACGGAACGCGGCCGTTCTCGGCGTCTCGAGGATTCTCGGAACGCTCGAGAAGGGGAAGTGGGCCTCGTTCGTCTGCTGGAACGGCGACCCTTTCGACCTCACGGCGTACCCGGTCGCGGTCTTCGCCGAGGGCGAGCTCGTCTTCACGGATGAGAGCTGATCACGCGTCTCCGGCAACGCACGGCAGCCGACGCTCACACGGGAGCAGGATGAGCATTCTCCGAACGGTCGATCTTCGGAAGACATACCGGAAGGGCCGCGTTGAGATCGACGTTCTGCGCGGCCTCTCCTTCGAGGTCGACGAGGGTGAGTTCCTCACTGTCGTCGGCCGCTCCGGCTCGGGCAAGTCGACGCTCCTGAACCTGCTGGGCGGGCTCGACAGCCCGACCGGCGGACGGATCGAGGTCGGGGGCCGGGACCTGTCGGCCATGTCGCGGAGCGAGCTGGCGCACCACCGGCGGGAGACCGTCGGTATGATCTTCCAGTCGTTCAATCTGATTCCCTCGAGAACCGCGCTCGCCAACGTGACCTTGGCGCTGGCGTTCGGGGGTTGCCCGAGGGCCCGGCGTGCCGACCGCGCGCGGGAGCTTCTCGAGACGGTCGGTCTCGCGGCACGGGTCGGTCATCTGCCCTCCGAGCTCTCCGGCGGCGAGGCACAGAGGGTCGCCATAGCGCGGGCCATCGCCAATCGCCCCGACGTCGTGCTCGCCGATGAGCCGACGGGCAATCTCGACAGCAGAACGGCGGCCGAGATCGTCGAGCTCCTCGGCCGACTCAACAGGGAGAACGGTGTCACGATCGTGATGGTGTCCCACGACGAGGCCGGGGCGCGTCAGGTGTCCGACCGCATCCTGACCCTGCTCGACGGGTGCTTCGTGGACCGGGGGGAGGTGGCCGCATGACGTTCGGCGACCTCGCTCTCATCGCCGTCGACAATCTCAGGAGGACGAAGCTCCGGACGTTCCTGACGACGCTCGGTGTCGTCATCGGCATCGGTGTCCTCGTCTCCATGGTCTCGTTCGGAAGCGGCGTTCAGCGGAACGTGACCGAGACGTTCAGGAAGAACCAGCTCTTCACGACGCTCCAGGTCCTGCCGGTCGAACTCGATCTGGAGGAGGCCGTCGGAGGAGACCTCTCGCGGATGGCCGATGCCGCCGTGCTGGACGCCGCCGTGCTCGACTCCCTGAGGAACCTGCCCGGTGTCGTCATGGCCTATCCCGAGATCCGCTTCCCCGTCATCCTGAGGATGGGCGACCGGGAGACACGCGCGCAGCTGGCCGGGCTTCCGGTCGGCCTCGGAGCGTACCCGCCATTCGACGACGTCCCGTACGGGAGGTTCTTCTCCTCCGACGACGACAGCATTCTGGTTGTGACGCAGAGCGTTCTGGCCGACCTGGGCTTCCGCGTCGCCGAGGAACGGGCGTCCTCGACGCGGGAGGAGGTCATCGGCCTTGCGGCCGTCGATGCCGATTCACTCCTCGGCCGGAGGATGGAGATCGTGACCTCGGTGCTGGAGCCCGGCGCGCTCTCGCTCACGAACCCGAGCGGCGCTTTCAGGGACGAGGCCCGCTCGTTCCCGATCGGCGGGATCATGGCCAAGTCGGAGGGCCTGGGCGGGCTCAGCCTCTCGGGCGGCGTCAATCTCGCCATCGAGACGGCGGAGTCGGTGCCGCACCTCGGGTTCTCGAGCGTCTGGGACCTTCTCGGCAAGCTGGGAAGCGAGGGCGGCTACCCGTCGATCCACGTCCGCGTCGCCGGCATCGAGGACATGTCGACCGTGCGAGCGGCCGTCGAGGACATGGGACTGGGCGTCTTCACGTTCTCGGACCAGCTCGAGGAATTCCGGGAGCAGTTCATCGTCGTCGACGCGCTCCTCGGGGCGGTCGGGACGGTCGCGCTCGTCATCGCGGCCCTCGGGATCATCAACACGATGGTCACGTCGATCCTGGAGCGTACGAGGGAGATCGGCATCATGAAGGCCCTCGGCGGGAACGAGGGGCAGATCCGCGCCATCTTCTTCATCGAGGCCGGCGTCATCGGCGTGCTGGGGGGTGTCTTCGGGAACATCCTGGGCTGGGGCGTGACCCGGATCGCGAACTCCGTAGCCAACTACTGGCTGAGGCCGCAGGGCGTCGAGGCCGTCGACTTCTTCCACATCCCGCTGTGGCTCGCGGCAGGCGCGGTCGGCTTCGCCGTGGTCGTCAGTCTCCTCGCCGGGCTCTATCCCGCGGCCCGCGCGGCCCGCGTCGACCCCGTCCGGGCCCTTCGGCACGACTGAGCTGCGCCGGGCGTCAGCCCCGGTCCGGCGGTTCCTCGAGAAGCGAGAGAATGGTGCTCTCGATCAGGTCGAAGCGCTCCCGGTCCACCCGAAACACCCCGCGACCGGCGACGCGCAGAATGTTGTCCTCACCGGCATCCAGAACCTCGATGTGACGCTCCGAGCCGTCCGAGAGGACGAGGACCAGTTCGTAGCTCGTTGGGAGACCGTCGGCGTCGCCCGGTTCCAGGAACTCCACAGCGCGCGCCTGAGCGATCGACAGCAGGATGATGTCAGGCGGGCGCTGGTGGGCCTCCCGTCGCTCGGGACGCGTCAGGAACCACCCGTCCGGAGTGGAACGGATCGCGACGACCCGGCCCTCCTCTCCGTGCCCCCTGTAGATGAGCTCGCGCACCTCGCGCCGCCTGAAGCGCACGACGGCGCGGTCGCGCCACGCCTCACGCTCGGTCGGGAACGCCTCCAACACCGACGGCGGAGCCGGGTAGACGGCGTCATCGCCTTCGAGTCTCACGTAGGCGCTGTTCCCATTTGCGCCTCCGCGTCCGAGCGAGAGGACGTTGCCGCCCGCCTCGACCACCGTCGCGGAGCCCGCACCCAGGCCGAAGAGCCCGCGCCGCTCGGGGTTCAACGAGACGGGAGCGTCCCGTGAGAGCGAGCCGAGCGCCGCCACGGCGCGCTCGACCATCAGCGGGTCGGCCCGCACCGTCCGTCCGTCATCGAGCTCCACGGTCCACGGGCCTTCGGAGCGTGTGAGCTCGACCGTCCCGGCTGGCGACGAGATCGACAGCGAATCGACGGCCGCCGGATCGAGGTCGCGGAGGAGCGGGCCGGCCTGCTCCGCGCCCGGTCCCGCCGGGCCGTTTCTCACGGCGGCGTAGACGCCGAGCAGAACCGCCAGAGTTGCCAGCCACAGGAAGAGTTGACGTCTCATGATGGGTCCCTTCCGTGTGGGCGTCCCGTGCGCCGGCCGCGCGCCCAGGCTCTCCAGATGCCGAACAGTGCGACCGCAAGTGGGACGGCGAAGGTCCCGAGTGCCCTGGAGGCCAGCCGGCCGTTCTCGGAGATCTCCGGGAGGGGTCGGTCGTCGATGGCCTTCGACCGCACGTCGATCAGCCGTCTGCCGTGGGTCAGCCAGTCGACGGCATTCAGGAAGAGGATAGGGCTCGTGGGGGAGCGCGTGTAGAAGTCGTCGGCGAACATCCGGGCGTTCCCGACGACGATCATCTGCGTCGGCCTGCTTCCGTCGAGCCTTCCCTCGGGATAGGTGGGCCGCGGAGCTCCGCTCTCCGTCGTGACGAGGACGGGCATGTTCAGGAAAGCGCTCTCGAACCGACCGGTCAGTGCGACCATCAGGTCGTGACCCGCGGCCCGCCCGGCCTCGATGGCCTTCGCCTTCTCGGGCGGCGGCTCGACCGGGGCCCGGGGGTCGAGGCCGAGCGTCGGCGGCGCGGTCCACGAGCGGCCCGATGATCTGGCGAGGACCTCGTATCTGACCGAGTCCGTCTTCCCCCTGGAGGGGGTGATCGGCGACGTCCAGGGGAAGGCGATGGCGTCGAGCTCCGACACGACGGGATGCTCGGTCGAGATGTTCGGCGCGACCGCCTTCGGCCAGAACGGATAGGGTGTGGTCATCGTCATGAAGCCCGAACGGAATGCCGCGTTCTCGTTGACGCGGTCGACGACCAGCTCGTGCTGCACGTCCGCGCCGTACCGGGAGACGTAATCGTAGATGTTGCCCGTCGCGACCGTGCCGGTCGCGGCATCCCGGGGGATGGCGACGGCGTTCAGCAGGAAGAGGGCACGTCCCCCGCGCATGATGTACTGGTCGAGCACGAAGAGCTCCGGGTCGGGCACGTCGTCCGCCCCCGCCACGACGAGCACGTCGACCCCCTCGAGCGCCTCGTCACCGTCTCTCAGGTCGACCTCGCGCACCTCGTAGTTGCGCTCGAGCGACTCGGCGGCAAGCGAGTAGACCCCGTCCGGCGAGTGTGCGCCGTGGCCCGTGAGGAAGCCGACGACGGGGAGGCTGTCGACCGTGATCTTCAGGATGGTCGATGAGAGCTCGTACTCGAGCTGCTCGGGAACGAGAAGGAGCGGTATCGACTCGACGCGTCCGCCGTAGGAGACCGTGAGTCCCATGTACGTGCTGACGACCTCCGCCCGGTCCTGCTCGACGGCCTGGAGCTGGACCGGCCGGATGCCGTGCGACAGCGCCTCCTCCTCGGCCTCTGGGTTCCCCGACGGGTCGACGTATCGGACGACGATCATGTCCCCGCCGTAGGCCCGGTACTCGGACAGTGTGTCCTCGATGCGTGTCCGGAAGCCCGTCATGTGTGTGGGGAGCCGGTCGCTCATGTAGACCGTCACCGTGACGACGTCGTCGAGCCCCCGGAGGAGCTCCCTGGTCGAGGTCGAGACGGTGAAGTCGTTCCGTTCGGTGAGGTCGGCCCGCACGAACCACTCTCTGGAGAGCAGCCCCACGACGGCCAGTACGGCCGCGAGCAGGATGAGGCTGGTCGCCGATGACCAGAACGGCTGTCCCGGACGCCGGTACATGGTCTACCTCCACTTCCTGTTCGCGATGACCCGGACGTTCGCGTACAGGAAGAACGCGATGACCGAGAGGTAGTAGACGACGTCCCGTGAGTCGATGACGCCTCGGGAGATGCTCGCGAACCGCCGCGCGAGACCGATGTGCCGAAGGACCGGGGCGAGCGGACGGGGCACGGCCGTGACGACGAAGCTCTCGCCGGCGACGGCCAGCGCGAACGAGAGCGACGCCGCGACGATGAAGGCGACGATCTGGCTGTCGGTCAGGCTGGAGGCGAAGAGAGCGATCGAGAGATAGGCCGCGCCCATGAGCACGAGACCGAGATAGCCGCCCATGATCGGTCCCGGGTCCGGGTTTCCCAGTAGGGCGACGATGGCCGGGACCGGGAAGGTCAGCGCGATCGTCAGGACGAGGAAGCCCAGCGAGGCGGCGAACTTGCCGAGGACGGCCTCGCTCTCTCGGACAGGGAGCGTCAGCAGGACCTCGTCCGTTCCGGACCGGCGCTCCTCCGCCCAGAGCCGCATGGCGGCCGCCGGGACGAAGAGCAGGAAGAGCCAGGGCATGAGCGAGAAGAACGGGCGCATGCTTGCCTGGCCCAGCAGAAAGAACACGCGGAAGAACATCCAGGACGAGAGAACGAGGAAGGCGACGATGAACACGTAGCCCGTCGGCGAGGCGAAGTATCCACGGAAGTCCCTGCCCGCGACGGCGAGCGCCGTCCGTCTCATGCTTCCTCCTCGCACTCGGGTGCCGGTTCGCCGTTGTCTGCACCGAGAGGTGGTTCGCCGTTCCCGGCTCTCGGGTCGCCCGTGATCGGTCTGTGAGAGGTCCCGGCGCGCTGCTCACCGCGTGACGGACCGCGGCCCGCGGAGGTCAGGTCGAGGAAGATGTCCTCGAGCGAGACGCTGGAGTGCGAAAGCTCCCTTAGGCGCCACCCCCGGTCGCGGACAAGCTCGAAGACATCGTCGGCCAGACGCGTTCCCGAGTCGCCCGACAGGAGGAAGCGGACGTAGCCGTGCTCGTCCCGGGTGAGGCGCTCGAGACCCGAGACGGACGGCAGCGATGCGAGCGCGCGGTCGACGTCGGCTCCGCCGGCCAGCAGCGATACGGAGATCCCCGCCTCGAACGACTGTCCCCTGAGCTCGTCGGTCGTGCCCTCCGCGGCGATCCTGCCCTCGTTTATGATGAGCACCCGCGTGCAGGTCGCCTCGACCTCCGGAAGAACATGTGTCGAGAGGAGGACGGTCCTCTCGGTGCCGATCCGCCGGATCAGCTCCCGGATCTCGATGATCTGCGTCGGATCGAGACCGGTCGTCGGTTCGTCCAGGATGAGCACCTGGGGGTCGTGGATCAGCGTGTTGGCGAGGCCGACGCGCTGCCGGTATCCCTTCGAGAGAGCACCGACGGGGGAGCCGAGAACGTCCGTGAGCCCGCACAGATCCACCATGTCGTCGATCCGCGAGCGCCGGTCGGCCCCGCGGAGCCCGCGCACGGTCGCCACGAAGTGAAGATGCTCGTCCACCGTCATGTCGGTGTAGAGCGGCGCGCTCTCAGGCAGGTAGCCGGTCCGCCGGCGCACGCCCAGCGGGTCTTCGAGGACGTCGCATCCCGCGACGGTCGCTCCTCCAGCGTCGGGCGCCAGGAAGCACGTGAGGATCCGCATGGTCGTCGTCTTGCCCGCGGCGTTGGGACCGAGGAAGCCGACGACCTCGCCGCGGCCGACGGAGAAGGAGACCCCGTCGACGGCGACGGTCCGTCCGAACGATTTCGAGACCTGTCGGACGTCGATGGCTGGAACGTCGGCGGTCGGCACGTGCGGCTCCTCGATGTGTGACGGGACAGTGACTTGCGACGGGACGGTCGACGCGACACATTATGTATAGCTGACCGAGCGGACCGCATCAAGCAAGGACGGGCGGTCTGCAGCATGCGGGGGAGAGGAGCGGTCGGCGAACGAGCTCTGAGGGTTGTTCACCAATAGGCCCTGGTCTTGACAACCGCACTTCATAATCGCTTGACCGTCGGCCTGAGCGTATGGTAACAGTTGACAGTGAGCGAACGCGACATCCGGACTCGCCGTTGCGACGTCGACGATTGCTCGGGATCGGAGCCTGCACCACTGTCATGACACCAACATCCTTGCAACTCGTACCCGCCGCGGGAGTCGGGGCGGAACTCATCGACACGGCCGGACACACGGCGCGCCGCATCCTCTCGGACTGCATCGCCGGAACCCGGTGTCGTCTGGCATATCCCTTCGACCGCATAACGTCCCTCTCCTCGACACACACGAATCGACGACGAACACGGCCGGCGGGTCTTCCTGTCCGGCCGTTTTGCTGTTCGGAGTACACGGGGCCTCTGGGAGTTCGTCAAGTCCGGGTGGGCTAGAAAGAGTGCCAAGAAGCGTCAGCCGCAGCCCAGCTCTTGCCTCTGACCGTGCTCCCCGGAGGCCCCTCTAGAAACGGCGTCGGCCCCGCCCAGGGTCGACGCGGCCCGGTGCCACAGGACGAACCCCCGACGCGCGAGCGCTCGGGGGTTCCTTGTTGACGGCCCCGTGGGCCTTGGCTATCCTCTACGGACCGCATGCAAGGCCCGTGACGCAGGCAGGGAGGCACGTTCACATGGCGGAAACGCGCTTCAGCGAGATCATCGACTTCGCCATCCAGAAGGAACAGGAGGCCGTCGACACATATTCGGTGGCCGCCGAGATGGTGAAGCGCTCCAATGTGCGCGACATGCTCCTGTCCCTGGCGCGGCAGGAGGAGGGCCACAAGCGCAGACTGCTCGAGGTCCAGGCGGGCGAGGCCAGCTGGGCGCGCGTCGACGAGGTCCCGGACCTCAGGATCGCCGATTACACCGACTCAGTGCAGATCTCCCCGGACATGGACTATCAGGATGTTCTGACGGTGGCGATGAAGCGGGAAGAGAAGGCGCACAACCTCTACCAGATGCTTGCATCAAACGCCACAGAGCCCGAGCTCAAGGAGCTCTTCGCGAACCTCGCTCACGAGGAGTCCCGGCACAAGCTGGCGCTCGAGCGGGAGTACGACGAGCACGTTCTTACGGATAACTAGGAGGTCGTTGCGGGCACCGCACCCGGCGCGAGCGGGCACGGTGTCCATTATCGAGGGCGGCGGGAGCCGTCCGCCACGGAGGTGCTTCATGATCGAGTACCTGAACGAGGATGAGGTCTTCCGCGTCGGCATGTGCATCGAGCAGGCCGGCCTCGAGTTCTACACGAAGATGGCGAAGAAGGCGAAGGACGACGAGACGAAGGCCGTCTTCCAGAAGCTGGCGGAGGACGAGAAGGGGCACCTCAAGCTCTTTGAATCGAAGGAGCTCGAGACAGCCGGCGGGATGGGGTCGAGGCCCGCGGAGATGGACACGGACGTGTCCGCCTACGTGTGCTCGATCGTCGACGGCGGCATCTTCAAGGGTATCGAGGAGATGGCGAAGTACAGCGACCGCGAGTTCGACCCAGAGAGCGCTCTTGAACTCGCACTGTCTGTCGAGAAGGACGCGGTCCTGTACTACACAGAGGCGATGCACGCTGCGACGAAGCCCGCCGCGAAGGAAGCTCTCGCTGAGCTCGTCGAGGAGGAGAAGCGGCACGTCGTGGAGATCAGCAAGCGCCTCGAAGAGGTCAGGAAGTAGCTGAAGAGGAGAAGGCCGGGCCGGACGGCCGGGATGCCCCGGCCGCACGGGACGGCTCGCGCAACGGGAGGTGGCCGGTTGAAGAAGTACAGATGCACAGTCTGCGGATACGTCTACGACCCTGAGAAGGGTGACCCCGGGAGCGGCGTTGACGCCGGAACGTCCTTCGACGATCTGCCGAACGACTGGGTCTGCCCGGTCTGCGGCGCGGCGAAGGACCAGTTCGAGCCTGTAGACTAGGAACCCGGAGCCCCGCGCCGGGGCTCCCGGATCCTTCATTCCCCATGAATATCCTCATCATCGGCAACGGCGTCGCCGGCGTGACCGCGGCCCGGCGCCTCCGGATGCTCGAGCCGGACGCCGGGATCGCCGTCTTCACCCGTGAGCCCTACCACTACTACTACAAACCCCGGCTCCCCGAGGTGGTGGCCGGCGCCGTCGACATCGAGTCGATCATCATCAACCCTCCGGACTGGTACGAGGACCAGGGGATCGATGTGCGCCTCTCGACCGAGGTGACGTCGATCGACACCGCCGGCCGGAAGGTCGTGACGGCCGACGGAGGCAGTGAGTCGTACGACCGCCTCCTCGTGGCGACGGGCGCCGACCCGTTCGTCCCGCCCATGGGAGGGACGGATCTCGAGGGCGTCTTCACGCTCAGGACGGCAGACGACGCGGTCGCCTTGAGGGAGGCCGCCCGATCCGCCCGGTGCGCCGTCGTTATCGGCGGCGGACTGCTCGGTCTCGAATCGGCGCGAGGGCTCGCGGCTTCCGGTGTCGAGGTCGTCGCGCTCGAGGTGGCCGACCGGCTCCTGCCCCGGCAGCTCGACGAGGCGGGGGCGGCCCTGCTCAGGGAGAGGATCGGGGAGCTCGGCATCGATGTGGTGACCGAGGCCATGTGCGAGTCGATCGTCGGGGACGACAGCGTCGAGGCGGTAAGCCTCAGGGGGGGCGAGACGCTCCCCGCCGACATCGTGCTCATCTCGACCGGCGTGCGGCCCTCGATGGACGTGGTCGGGAACACCGGGATCGACCGGGACCGCGGCATCCAGGTCGACTGCAAGATGCGGACGAACGTCCCCGACGTCTACGCGGCCGGGGACGTGGCCGAGCTCGACGGCCGCGTCTGGGGCATCATCCCGGCGGCGACCGTCATGGCGGAGGCCGCCGCTCACGGCATCGAAGGGGAGTCCGCCGACTGCGACATCATTGGCTCGAATACCCTGAAGATCAGCGAGGTCGACGTCTACTCCGCCGGCGATGTCTTCTGCGAGGGCTGTACCACCCACGCATACGAGGACGACGGCGTCTACCGGAAGGTCCTGCTCGACAGAGGCCGCCTGGTCGGCGCCATCGTCGTCGGCTCCCGGCAGGGCGTGCGGGAGCTGGATAAGCTCATCCTCGAGGGGGCGGACGTCTCCGCGTTCGGGGACGCCGTCGCCCGCGACGACTTCGACTTCAAGAGAGCACTCAAGACCGGCGCGTAGCTTCGAGAGCGGCGCCAGGTCACGGCGGCCCGGCCCTTCGGCCGGGCGTCGTCTCTGATGGAGGAAGGTGGATGCCATGCGACAGGTTCGGTTCATCGCGCTCGCGGCGCTCGTATTCGTCGGCATTGCGACGGCCGCCGGCCCGGTGCACGCGGGGGCCCTCAAGCAGGTGCCGTTCGTCTACGAGCCCGACGGTGCGCCGTCACAGGTCTACCTCGCCGGGCAGTTCAACAACTGGAGCACGGACGCGACTCCGATGGAAGAGGTCGACGGGCGTTTCGAGGTGACGCTGCTCCTGCCGATCGGCCGGTATCAGTACAAGTTCGTGGCCGACGGGAACTGGATCACCGATGAGACCGCCGACGACTTCCATCCAGACGGCTACGGCGGGCAGAACTCGGTCGTCGTGGTCGACGAGCGCTTCGAGGACGTGGCGCTCGAGCGGGGCGACGGCGTCATCACGACGTTCCAGCTGGGGCACGGCAGGCACGCGTGGGAGGTCTCGGTCGCCCGCGACGGCACGGTCGCCTTCAGGACGAGGGTCTGGACAGGCGATATCTCGGATGCGGCACTTGTCATCGAGGGAGCGCGGGGAAGCACGTCGGTGCCCATGGAACGCGTCGACTCCGACGGGCTCTTTGACTACCTCGAGGCCGAGGTCAGGACGGCCGCGACCGGCACCCGGTTCGACTATGCGTTCACCCTGACAGACGGCGACGCCGAGCTCTGGCTCGGACCCGGCGGTTTTGCCGAGACCGGCGAAGCGGCCGGTACGTTCGTCTTCGACGCGGAGGCGTTCCCGGTCTTCGCGACACCCGACTGGGCCAAGGACGGCATCTTCTATCAGATCTTCCCGGAACGCTTCGCCAACGGTGACGCGTCGAACGACCAGGATTTCTCAGAGTGGTACTACGAGGGACTGACCGACCTCCCGGCCTCCGGGAAGACCAACGACGTCTACTTCCACTTCGTCGATGACTGGTACGATGTGGAGGGGCTCTCGAAGAGCCCGTACCGCACCGACGGGAAGCCCGACTGGAACTCGTTCTACGGCGGCGACATCGCCGGCGTCCGCGAGAACCTCGACTACCTCGCCGACCTCGGCGTCACGGTCATCTACTTCAATCCGCTCTTCGAGTCTCAGAGCAATCACAAGTACGACGCCGTCAGCTACATGCGGCTCGACCCGCATTTCGGGACGAACCAGGAGTTCGCCGACTTCGTCGACGCGGCTCACGAGCGCGGCATCCGCGTCATCATGGACCTCGCATACAACCACACCGGGCACACCTTCTGGGCGTTCCAGGACACGCGCGAGCGGGGTCCCGAGTCGCCCTACTGGGACTGGTACGAGTGGAGGGAGTGGCCGCTCCCCGGCGAGGGCGTCAACCCGCCCCCGAACGCGAAGGACTACTACGACTGCTGGTGGGGCTTCGGCTGGATGCCGAACCTCAACTTCGACCTCGCCCGGGACAACCCCGACGAGCAGGGCGTCAAGGACATCACGGACGCGCAGGTCAACTGGCCGGTGGTCGAGCATCTGCTCGCCGCGACCGTCTACTGGCTTACTGAGGCCGACGTCGACGGGTTCCGCCTCGACGTCGCCGGCGAGGTACCGTTCTGGTTCTGGGAGCTCTTCCGGGAACGGGTCCGGACCGTCGACCCGGACGCCTACATCGTGGGCGAGCTGTGGGGGCCGTCGCCAGAGTGGGTCAACGGGCGCTACTACGACGCGGTCATGAACTACGCCTACTTCCGGGACCCGGTGCTCGGGTTCATCGCGAGCGGCGACATGGACGCGGCTGAGTTCGACCGCGCCCTTGCGCCCGGGCGGCTGATCTACCCGGATGAGGGCGTGCGCGCACAGATGAACCTGCTGGGGAGCCACGACACGCCGCGCTTCCTGACGAACTGCGGCGGAGACGTCGACCGGCTCAAGCTCGCGATGCTCTTCTCGATGACCTACGTCGGCGCGCCCACGATCTACTACGGCGACGAGATCGCGATGGAGGGCGGGGGCGACCCCGACTGCCGTCGTCCGTTCCGGTGGACGTGGGAGACGGAGCCCGTCCGGGTCGACGTCCACGACCACGTCAGAAGGCTGGCGGCCATCAGGACGTCGCACCCGCTCTTTTCGAGGGGCGACTTCGAGACGCTCGTCAGCGACGGCAGGGTCTTCGCCTACCGCAGGAGCCTGGACGACGACGTCGCCTACGTCGTCCTCAACGCCGGACCGACCGCGGTGTCGGTGGAGGTTCCGGTGGTCGAGGACCACGGAAGCGTGGTCGAGGCCCTCTCAGGGAGCATCGTTCCGGTCATCGCGGGCCCGGCCGGGGCCTCGGTCGCCGTCGAGCTCGAACCGATGTCGGGGGCCGTTCTGCTGCCCGAGGGCGACTGAGACAGGTCCCGGACCGCCCGGCGCCGTATCTTCGGAACACCGCACGACACAGCGAACGGGAAGAGGGAGTGAGCATGAGGGAGCTTCTCAGGGAGATCGTTGGGAACGCGAAGCACTGGACCGAGGTTCGTGTGCACGACAGGAACGCCCTCCGCCTGGCCGTCAGGAACGGCGTGATGGAGAGCGCGTCGTCGAACAAGGGAAGCGGCGCGGGCGTGCGAGTGCTCGTCGACGGAACGTGGGGGTTCTCGAGCACGGCCCGGCTCGACCGGGAGAGCATCGAGCGCGCCGTTCGGGACGCGACGCTCGCCGCGAAGGGGTCGGCCGGAGGCAGGAAGGCGCGGGTCGACCGTCTCGCGGACTGCGAGTTCGCCGTCGGTGACTTCCGGACCGGCGACGCTGAGGAGATCGCCTCGCACTCCGCGGAGGAGAAGACCGCGCTCGTTGTCGACACCGAGCGGCGGACCATGGAGGCCTCCGAGACCATCCGTTCGGCGATGTGCCGCTACACGGAGCTTCTGGACAAGAAGTGGGTCGTCTCGACGGACGGCGCGGACGCCCACATCGAGGACGCGAAGCTCGAGTTCGTCGCCATGGCCGTCGCCGGGACGAGCGACGACATGACGACCGCGTTCCACGGGACCGGTGTGACCGGCGGGTGGCCCGAGCTCTTCGGACCGAACTCGGCCGAGGAGATCGCCGACAAGACCGGCCGAACGGCCGTCGACCTTCTCAACGCGCCGTACGCTCCGGGAGGGAAGACCCAGGTCGTGCTCGATCCGGAGCTCGTCGGTCTGCTCGCGCATGAGGCGATCGGCCACACGGTCGAGGCAGACTTCGTGCTTGCGGGCTCGGCCGCCGCGGGCCGGATCGGGGAGCGCGTCGCGAGCGAGCTGGTGACGCTCTGCGACAGCGGGCCCTCCGTTATCGGGGGCGAGCACGCCGGCGGCGTGGTCCTCGTCGACGACGAGGGGGTCCCCGCCGGGCGCACGGCCGTCATCGAGAACGGAGTCCTCTCGTCGTATCTTCACGACCGCGAGACCGCGGCGCTCTTCGATGTCGCGCCGACCGGGAACGCGCGGGCATGGCTCTTCGATGACCCGCCGCTCATCAGGATGCGGAACACGTACATCGAGCCGGGTGGGAGCTCGTTCGAGGAGATGGTGGAGAGCATCGACGACGGGCTGCTTCTCAAGGGCGGCGGAAGCGGGCAGGCCGACGCCAACGCCGAGTTCATGTTCGGTGTGCAGGAGGCCTACGAGATCAAGCGCGGCAAGGTCGGCCGCCTTCTCCGAGGTGCTTCTATCTCGGGCGACGCTTTCGAGGTGCTGCAGAGTGTGGACATGCTGAGCAGTGACTTCCGCTGGACGATCGGCAGCGGGCACTGCGGCAAGGGACAGCCCGCGAAGGTGGACGGCGGCGGACCGTTCGTCCGGTGCAACGTCATCGTGGGGGGGAGGTAGCGGCATGGAGAGACTTCTGACCATCTGCGAAGCGGCCGTTGCCGCCGCGAAGCGCCACGAGGCCGACGAGGCGGAGGCGTTCGCCTCCTCGGGGCGCACGATCGATGTCGAGCTTCAGAAGAACGATCTGCAGATCGCCTCGTCGGCCGAGTCGGAGGCCGTGGGCATTCGCGTCTTCCGGGACCGGCGCATGGGCTTCGCCTCGGTCAACACGTTCGAGGACGCCGAGATCGAGGCGGCCGTCGAGCGGGCGATGGGCATCGCGGCCGCGGCTCCGCCCGACGAGCACAACGGGCTCCCCGACCCCGTACCTGTCGACGACCTCGAGGGGATCTACGACCCGGCCGCGACCGAGTACGGCGTCGACCGGGCCGTCGAGAGCGCGCTCGCGATGCTCGACGTCGCCCGGGGATACGACGAGAGGGTGACGGTGGACGGAGGGCAGCTTCACTGCTATGCGGGGGCGCGGGCCGTCGTCTCCTCGAAGGGCGTCCGGCTGGCCGAGCCGGTGAGCCGGCTCTACTGCTTCGTCATGGGAATGGCCCGGGACGGCGAAACCGTCTCGTCGTTCGACTTCCAGTTCGACGCCTCGAGACGCGTCGACGGGATCGACTGCGAGCGCGCGGCGGGGACCTTCGCCGAGAACGTCGTCGCCTCGCTGGGCGCACGGAAGGGGGAGAGCTTCACCGGCACGCTCGTTCTCTCTCCGATGGCGGCCGCCGAGATCATCGCCTATCCGATCACGTACTCCGTTCTGGCCTCGTCCGTGCAGAGAGGCTCGAGCAGGTTCGGGGAGAGCATGGGGAAGGCCGTGGCGTCCCCGATGATCTCCGTGACCGACGACGCCTCGCTCGAGGACGGCTTCGCCTCGGCGTCCTTCGATCGGGAGGGACAGGCTCCGAGGACGCTCCCGATCATCGAGGAGGGCACGCTCAGGAACTTCCTCTACGACGCGTACCGGGCGCGCCGCGAGGGACGAGCGAGCACGGGTCACGCGGGCGGCGGCGCGCAGTCGGTGCCGAGCGTCTCATCGACGAACATCGTGTTCGCCCCGGGGGAGACCGTGTTCGACGACATGGTGGCCGGCGTCGACCGGGGCGTCTACGTCAAGCGCTTCTCGGGGAACACCGACCCGGTGTCGGGCGATTTCTCGGGCGTCGTCAAGGGCGGCCGCATGATCCGCGGTGGCAAGCTGGAGGAGCCTCTGACCGGCACGATGATCGCCGGCAACACGTTCGATCTCCTGCCGAAGGTGGCTGCCGTGTCAAGGGAGAGGGAGCGGCTCTTCTCCGACGTACTGCCTTACATCAGGCTGGAGGATGTGGCCGTGACAGGCTCCTAGCGTCCGGTCTCTCTGCCTGTGTCACTGAGGCCGTCTGAGAGCCAGACGCGCACAACCTCGTCAGCGATGCTGACACGCCCGCTGTCATCGCTGGTCAGGTTGAAGCAGGTTCCTGCGACGCTCAGTGAGTCGTAGTCCGCCTCGTGGGGCGGCGGGGTCTGGAACGTCTCGCCGTCGACCGATACCTTGAGATCACCGGGCTCGTAAATGACGACCTTCCTGCTGCCCGCGTCCCAATCGCTGAGTTCAAGAAGACCCGCGTCGTGGAGCTCGAAGGACCACCCGCCGCCGCGCGCCGTGTAGACCTCGAAGCCGGCGCACAGGCAGGAAGCGCCCGCGTTCATCAGCCACTTCCGCTCCCTCGTTCGACGCGACCGGGAGACGTTCGTTGTGGGCATGACGATCTCGACGCGCGTGCCCTCCTGCGATTCGAAGCGGGCCAGCGCGTCGGAGTAGCCCCTCCGGTATTCCTCCCACGCGGTCTTCGCGGCGGCCAGCAGTCCGTCGTAGCCGTATTCCCCCATAGCCGCCCGCGCCGCCGGCTCGAGCGCCGGGTCAGGCATCTCGAGATTCTTCTGGAGCAGCTCGGAGTAGGAGAAGTCGTCGCCGCCCGTCGCGGCGGCCTCTCTCCACTCGCATCCCAGATGGTCGAGGAGATAGCACTGCGCGCTGCCGACCGCGTATATCCGGTTCCTGGGGACGTCTTGTGGCTGCAGACACCGCTCGCCTCTCCGCTCGACCAGCTCATCGACGATGAGTTCGCAGAGTGACGATCGGGGAAGTACGCCCGCCAGGGGGCTCATCGTGCCGTCGATCTCAGAGACATACTCGAGCGAGGCGGCACCGACGACGGCCCTGAGTTCCACGTGCTTGGCCGTTCCCTCCATCAGCTCCTTGCCCCTCTCGAACCCGCGCACGAACTCCGAGGCGATGTTCCAGCGAAGGTGGCGCACGGCCACGAACTGGCCTGCCCTGTGCCGGCACGTCTCCTCGTCGCCTGATGATGACGCGAGGAGCGCATCTTCCAGAATGCGCATCTCGAGCCACGCAAGCGCGCTGTTCTCCGCGTCCGAAATGGGGTAGCGCTCCTCTCGGTACCAGGAGGTCCGCTCGAACGCCGTGTGCTGGTACTGGTGGAAGGCCTCGTGGACGATGTACGCGAAGATCTCGAACTCGATGTCTTCGATCCCCGCAGGGAACTGCTCCGGGAGACCGACGGCCACCACCAGGGTATCGGCCACGTCCACGTCGAACGCCAGCTGTCCGACGAGACCGGGGAGGCTGCCGTCGCGGAAGACGTACGCCCCGTTCAGAGACGGCCACTCCCTGGGGGGCTCTTCGAACCCGGAGTGCCCTGCCGGCGGGTTGAAGAACAGGCACATGCAGTCGGGTACGTAGACGAGGAAGGGCTGTTCGGCCAGCGAGTAGCCGGGCCACGCCACATCCGGCCGCTCCTCGAAGAGCCGCACAATGGACTCGCAGACAGTGAACACCGTGGTGTCGCCCGGGGACAGCCCCCGGCTCCCGGCGATCACGCTGGTGGCCAGGTCGTCTGCGAACGCCTCCTGGACGGGCAGAGCGCACAGGAGGATCGCGGACGCAGCGAGAGCTGCGGTCGGGTGGCGCACTCGCGATCTTCTCAGGTTCACTGCGGCCTCCATGCTCCGAGGGGTCCTCGTTGACGGTCTCTCCGTTCGCCAATGATGTGACTCGGCGGGCATACGAGGAGTTTCGCGCACGCGCGTAGGCCGCACGGACGTGCCTGCCGACGACGAAGGCCGCCGGGAGCCCCGGCGGCCTTCATGTTGAGAAGCGGTCTCGATCGGACGAGCATCAGCCGCCGAACACGTCGGGGACCTCGTAGGTCTCGTCGACGATGATGTACATCTTGAGGCACGCGGTCCAGTCGAACTCAAGCGGATCCTGAGCGCTCGGATTCGGCTCGACGTCCCCGTTGTTGACCGAGAACTCGAGGATCGGGTCCTCCCAGTTGAGATAGTCGTCGAGCGCCCGGTTGAAGAGGGCGACGCCCGCCGAGTCCAGCTGGGCCGTTACCGGCGCCGGCATGGCGTCCTCGAGCGACTGAGACGTGTAGATGACGATCGTCTCCGGGCCGTCGCTGATGTCGGTCCTGCGGACGGTGATGGTGCCGGAGATGTCCCAGTCGTGGGTATGCTGGAAGTCGGTGACCTGGTATGTCCCGCCGATGAGCTTCGCATCGAGGAGGTCATCGCGCGACAGGTTCTGGTCGGCGAGGGCGTCGTCGATGTCGTCCGCGACGTCAACGACCTCCGGCGTCGTGAAGACCTCGGTCTCGTGGTACTCCTCGAAGTCCATGCAGGTCGAGTTCTTGAACACGAGCTCGATGACCTTCTCGTCGAGAATGCAGCCGGTCGCCCCGACGAGGAGCGAGGCGGCCAGGAAGCCGATCGCTATCCATGTTGTGGTCTTCATCTGGTTCTCCTTCCCCTCGTCTCTAGAAGCCGAGCGCCAGGCCGAAAGCGAAGCTGCTTCTGTCGGACAGGCTGTACTCGGCGTTCAGACCGACGATCGACGCGGTGACCGACATGCCCACCGTGGCCCTGAAGGCGGTGTCCGATTCGAAGGAGAGGTCGATCGTCTCCGTCTCCTCGTCCCCCTCGTAGTCGTACGTGACGTCCATCGAGAACATGTCCATGCTGAGTCCGAGGTACGGCTCGAACAGGACGACGCCGGCCGGCAGCTGCTTGCTGGCCTGCACGCCGACCGTGAAGGCGGTGGCGTCGATGAGCTCATCGCCCAGGGTGAACTTCTGCCAGAAGAAGCCCGCCGCGATGTCGGCCGGGACGGGTTCGTC
>WJMD01000122.1 GCA_014728125.1 Candidatus Effluviviaceae Genus V sp. | reverse complement strand
TGCCCTCCGGCGCGCCGGCGGTCATCATGGTCGTCGGGCTCCAGGGGTCCGGCAAGACGACGTTCTGCGGGAAGCTGGCGCGGTTCGTCCGCAAGCGCGGAAGGAGCCCGCTCCTGGCGGCCGCCGACACGTACCGGCCTGCCGCGCAGGACCAGCTCGAGGTTCTCGGGAAGCAGCTCGACGTGCCCGTCCATCGCGGACGGGCGGGCGAGGACCCCGTGGCGATCGCGACCGGCGCGGTCGAGAAGGCGCGGTCGGAGAGTGCCGACATCGTCATCCTCGACACGGCCGGGCGGCTCCACGTCGATGCGGACATGATGGACGAGCTCGAGCGGATCCGCGGGGCGACCGAGCCCCAGGAGATCCTGCTGGTGCTCGACAGCATGACCGGTCAGGACGCGGTGAACGTGGCGAGCGAGTTCGTCGACAGGCTCGACTTCACCGGCGCCGTTCTGACGAAGCTCGACGGCGACACGCGGGGCGGCGCGGCGGTATCGCTCAGGGCCGTCACCGGGAAGCCGATCAAGTTCGCCGGCGTGGGCGAGAAGCTCGACGCGCTCGAACCGTTCCACCCGGACCGGATGGCGTCGCGGATCCTGGGGATGGGCGACGTCCTGACACTGGTCGAGCGGGCACAGGAGGCGGCCGACGAGGACAAGGCCGCGAAGCTCGAGGAGAAGCTCCGGAAGCAGTCGTTCACGCTCGAGGACTTCCTCGATCAACTGCAGGCCCTCAAGAAGATGGGCCCTCTGGAGCAGGTCGTGGGCATGCTGCCCGGGGCCGGCAAGCTCGGCAAGGTCGCGGTGGACGAGAAGGCGTTCGGGAGGGTCGAGGCGATCATCAACTCGATGACGCTCGAGGAGAGACGGAGTCCGAACGTCATCGACGGAAGCAGGCGGAAGCGCATCGCCCGCGGCAGCGGGACGAGCGTGCAGGACGTCAACCGTCTGCTCAAGCAGTTCCAGCAGATGAAGAAGATGATGAAACAGTTCGGCAAGCTGGGGAAGCAGGGACGACTCCCGATGATGAACCCCTTCGGGGGATAGGGACGCAGGGCCCCGACGCCTGCCGACCCGAGGACGAAACCGAGGAGGTAAGCACTTTGGCGGTACGGATCAGGCTTCAGCGCAAGGGCGCGAAGCACATGGCTTTCTACAGGGTCGTCGTCGCCGACCAGAGGAAGCAGCGCGACGGGCGTTTCGTTGAGCAGCTCGGGTATTACGACCCACTGAAGGAGCCGGCCGACATCAAGATCGACGCGGAGAAGGCCATCGAGTGGCTCAGCAAGGGCGCGCAGCCCAGCGAGACCGTGCGCTCGCTCTTCAGGAGCATCGGCATCCTCCAGATGTGGCACGAGATGCGGCAGGGCAAGACGCTCGACGAGGTCCGCCACCTCGAGGACGAGGCGCGCGCCCGCGCGGAGGCCAGGATGGCGATGGCCCGGAGGAAGCGCGAGGAAGAGAAGAAGTCCGGCGGCAAGAAGAAGGACGAGGAGAAGAAGGACGAGGCACCGGCCGAGGCGAAGCCCGCGGCCGAGAAAGAGGAGAAGCCCGAGGCCGAGGAGACGAAGGAAGAGGCTCCCGCGGCGACCGGCGACGAGACGACCGAGGCTGTTGCCGAGGAGTCCGCCGGGACCGGCGAGGAGAAGAAGGCCGAGGGAGGCGGCGGAGCAGAGGATGCTCCCGCCGACGAAGCGACCGACGAGTCCGCCGGGGGGACGGACGAGAAGGCCGGGGAGACCGCCGGAGAGGAGGCCGGCGAGAAGGAGGACTCACCCGAGTCCGAGGCGGAGAATACAGCAAGGGACGAGGGGAACGACGAGGAGGAGAAGCCGGGGTCCTGACGATCTTCCGGACGCCGGCCGCCGCGGCCGCAGGCTGGACGCGGCCTCCCAGAAAGGTAAAAGGCTATGTTCGGGGACGAGACCAAGACAGCTGACCGCACCGAGCAGGCGCTGCAGGAGCTGGTTGAGTACGTCGCACGCGGGCTTGTCACCAGGCCCGATGATGTGAACGTGACCCAGTCCCAGAAGGGCGAGATGATCGTCTACGAGGTCCGCGTGGCGGACGAGGACAAGGGACGGGTCATCGGTAAGAACGGCCGGACCGCGAAGGCGATGCGCGCGATCATCGGCGCCGCCGCGACGAAGGCCGAGAAGAAGGCGACCGTCGAGATCATCGACTGACTGGATGCGCGACATCGACACGTGGATCGAAGCCGGGACCATCACGCGGGCGCACGGCGTGCGCGGGGATGTCATCGTCGACCTGAAGCCCGACCTCGTCGCCTGCCTGACGGAGCGCATCGTTCTGAGGACGATGACGCCGGGCGGGGCCGAGTCCACGCTTGAGATCGAACGGGTCCGCGATCACTCGGGACGCGTTCTCGTCAAGTTCCTGACCGTGGAGACGAGGACGGCCGCCGAGCGGCTGAGAGGCGTCCGGCTGTGGATCGACCGCGAGGACGTCGGCCCGCTGGGCGACGACCGGTGGTTCGTTCAGGACCTCATCGGGCTCGAGGTCTACTCGGAGGACGGCGAACGGATCGGTGAGCTTGTCGACGTAATGCCGCAGCCGGCGAACGACGTCTACGTCGTCCACGGACCGTCCGGCGAGGAGATCCTGCTACCGGCGATCGAGCAGGTCATCCGGACCGTCGATCTCGAGAAGCGCACGATGGTGGTGCATCTGATGAAGGGGCTCAGGCGGGAGGACCGGTGAGGATAGACGTTCTCACGCTCTTCCCCGAGATACTCGAGGGGCCGCTGTCCGAGAGCATCATCAAGCAGGCGCGCGAGCGCGGACTTCTGGACATCGCGGTCACGAACATCAGGGACCATGCGAAGGACAAGCACCGGACCGCCGACGACTACCAGTATGGGGGCGGCAGCGGGATGGTGATGAAGCCCGAGCCGGTCTTCGAGACCGTCGAGGCGATCGGGCTCGACGGGGAGGATGAAGGCACGGCCGTTGTGTTGCTCTCCGCTCGGGGAAGGGCCTTCGACCAGGACACCGCGAAGGAGCTGGCCGGGAAGGAACGGCTTGGGCTCATCTGCGGACGCTACAAGGGGGTCGACGAGCGCGTGGCTGCGCTCGCGACACACGAGCTCTCGATCGGGGACTATGTGATCACCGGAGGAGAGCTCGCGGCCGCGGTCGTCATCGACGCGGTCGCCCGTCTCGTCCCGGGGGTTCTCGGGGACATCGAGTCGGCGGAGACGGACTCCTTCTATCAGGGGATTCTCGGACCGCCGTCGTACACGAGACCCGAGTCGTACCGCGGGATGGACGTTCCGGAGGTTCTGGTCTCGGGGCACCACGAGCTCATCAGGCGGTGGCGGCTCACGGAGGCGCTCAGGACGACGATGGAGCGGCGGCCCGACCTCCTCGAGGCGGCGAACCTGACCGAGGAGGATGAGGAGATCCTGGCGGAACTCGGCTGGGACACCGATCCGGACGACTGACGAAGACGACACGAAGGACACGACGCAGGGGGAAGCGACATGCACGAGAGAATCCGCGAGATAGAGAAGAGGTACACGCGCGACAAGACACCGGAGTTCGGTGTCGGCGACACGGTCCGTGTCGACGTGCGTATCACGGAAGGCAGCAAGGAGCGGACGCAGGCCTTCGAGGGCACGGTCATCGCGCGGCAGGGTACCGGTCCAAACGAGACGTTCATCGTCCGCCGCGTGACGCAGGGGATCGGCGTCGAGAGGATCTTCCCGGTGTCGTCCCCGAACGTCCAGGCGGTGCACGTCACACGGCACGGCAAGACCCGCCGGGCCAAGCTCTACTACCTCAGGAAGCGCACCGGCAAGGCGGCGAAGACGAAGGCGCGCGATATCAGGTAGTCGGGGCGTCCGTCCCGGACGGCAGCGCGTCGCGGGACGGCCAGTGAGTGCGGAACGTCAGCTTCCCCTTTTCGGGTGCGGCAGGGAGATGTCCGAGCGGACCAGAGAAGAGACGACCGACGAGACGACGGAGCGCCCGAGCGCCCGCCGTCCGGAGGCCGACCGTCCGGACGTCTCCAGCATGACCATCACGCAGATACGCGAGTACGTCGCCGGAGCTCCTCTCGAGCCCGGCGACTCTCTTTGGGAGGCGCTCGCCGGCGATGCGCGGTGCGGGGTCCGAGAGATCGTCGCGTCCGAGATCAGGCGCCGGGCCAGAGCGACACGGGAACAGAGCCGCCTCGACGCCCTCCGCCGCCACGAGCGCGAGCTCTGGGAGAAGGGCTGTCGCCTGATCGGGGGCGTGGACGAGGCGGGACGCGGCCCGCTGGCCGGGCCGGTCGTCGCTGCGGCCGTCATCCTCGACGACGGCGACATCGAAGGCGTCAACGACTCGAAGAAGCTGACACCCGAGAGACGTGAGCGCCTCTACGGCGACATCATGGAGCGGGCGGTCGCCGTCGGTGTCGGACGCGTCTCGCAGAGGAGGATCGACGAGATCAACATCCTCCATGCCGCGCGGGAGGCGATGTGCCGGGCCGTCGAGGCACTCGACCCGCGGCCCGACCACGTGCTGATCGACGGCATGGAGGTTCCCGGCGTCGCCGTGCCCCAGACGGCGATTCCCGGGGGCGACGGGCTCTCGGCGCCGATCGCCGCGGCCTCGATCATAGCGAAGGTCACACGGGACCGGGAGATGGTCGAGATGGACGCGAAGTACCCCGGGTACGGGTTCGCACGGCACAAGGGCTACGGGACCGAGGAGCACATGGCGGCGCTCACCCGGCTCGGCCCGTGCGAGATCCACCGGCTGTCGTTCGACGTCGTGCACGAGGCCGCCGGCGGGTTTTCGCCCGCCTACCAGCGTTTCCGGAAGCTCCTGACGGAGGCCGACAGTGCTTCGGCTCTTGAGGAGATCGGGGTCGCGATCAGGGATTACGCCCGGAACCTGTCCGAGTACGAGCTGTCCCGTCTCCGCGCCCTCTACCGGCGGAGCCACCTGCGCGTGCAGGCCCGGGTCGGAGCGTCCCGCAACGCCCGGTAGCGTTCCACATTCCCCCTCTTCCGACGTCCCGATCGGCTTCCCCTTCAGGTCCGACACACCATGAACACCACACGGCTCGGTGAACTGGGCGAGCTCGTGGCGGCCGCCTACCTTTGTATGAAGGGTCTCCGCGTCCTCGATCGGCGCTACCGTTCTCACGGCTGCGAAGTGGACGTCGTGGCGGCCGACCGGGGGACGCTCGTCTTTGTCGAGGTCAAGCTCCGCGGCGAGACGGCGAAAGCGCCGGGACGGCGGTCGGTCGACCGGACGAAGCAGCGACGCATCGTCCGCGCGGCGCTCGCCTATCTCAAGGAGCGCCGGCATGCGTCCCGGCGCGTCCGGTTCGACGTCGTCGAGATCCGCCTCCTCAGGCGTGGTCTCGGTCTCGAGCACATTCCCGACGCGTTCCGCCCGCCTGCCCACGGGGGGAGGTGGTCGTCGTGCTGGCGACGGTCCTGACAGGTACCGTGACGGGTATCGAAGGGTATGTGGTGCGGGTCGAGGCGGACGTCGCCGGAGGGCTGCCCTCGTTCGCCATCGTCGGGCTCGGGGACAGCGCGGTGCGGGAGGGGCGCGACCGCGTCGCCTCGGCGGTACGGAACGCGGGCTATCGGTTCCCGCCGGAGCGCGTCACCATCAACCTCTCGCCGGCCGACGTTCCCAAGGGCGGAGCGGCGTTCGATCTGCCCGTGGCCGTGGGACTGCTCGCGGCGACCGGGCAGATCGATCCCTCGACGATCAAACGGACGGCGCTCATCGGAGAGCTGGCGCTCGACGGGTCGACGAGGAGCGTCCGCGGGGTGCTCCCGGTGGCCGCGGCGCTTGCCGGTGCCGGCGTGCGGCGTCTGATCCTGCCTCCGGCGAACGCCTCCGAGGCGCAGGCCGTCGGAGCGCTCGAGGTCCTGC
>WJMD01000121.1 GCA_014728125.1 Candidatus Effluviviaceae Genus V sp. | reverse complement strand
GTTCCCAGCGTCACGCACTTGGTCGCCGCCTGGAGCCTGTTGTAGACATCCGGGAGCCTGAGAAGCCCGAGCGCGCCGACGAGGTCGAAGAACACGCCGACGGATATGAGAATGACCGCCGCGATGCTCTGGCTACTCATCGAATCCCCTCCCCTCCAGGTACTTCGCAAGCGCGAGCGTTCCTATGAACGCAAGAAGCGCCCACGCTATGGCAACGTTCAGGTAGAAGTCCTGGCCCGTCAGAATGCCGAAGATGCCGCAGATCCCGACCACCATGACACCGATCGTATCGATCGCCACCGCGCGGTCCGGCGGCGTCGGTCCCATCGCCACCCTGAAGAGGCACAGGAAGCAGCCGATAATGAGCAGGAGCAGGAACGTCATCATCAGTCGAAAACCCTCCTCAAGGTCGTCTCGAACCGTCCGGCGATATCGCGGGTCATCGCCTCGGTGTCCTCGAGGTCCTCGTGCACGTTGATCCAGTGGATGTAGAGCCAGTCACCGATGACGTCCACGGTCAGCGTGCCCGGCGTCAGTGTGATCGAGTTCGCAAGGAACGTCTTGGCCTCGTCGCTCTTCAATGTCGTCCGGATCTTCACGATGCCCGGCCTGATGGGGAGGTTCGGGTGGATCACGCGGTAGAGCACGTCGAAGTTCGCGACGATCACCCAGAAGCCCAGCGTGATCATGTGCAGGATGCCCCAGAACCACCGGGTCGGGCTGAAGAGCCGCTCCGCGCGCTGAGGCAGGAGCCCGGAGAGCATGATCGCGAACAGAAGCGCGATCACGGCGCCCACGACGACGCCCTGCCAGTCGAGCGACCAGGTCAGAAGCATCCAGAGGACAAAGATGATGACCAGATCGAGGAGCCTACGCTTCACGGTATCCATCGATGCTCCTTCCCCCTACCCGAGGACCAGCTTGATGTACTCGGCGCCGTTCAGAAGTGCGTCCCGGGCCGGCTCGAGGATCCGGTACCCGACGACCGGATAGAGAAGCCCGAACCCGACGCAGACGACGGCGAGAACAACGAGGGGAACATACATGACGGCCGGGACCTCGCGCGCCTTCTCGACCGCGCTCTTGATCCCGCCGAAGATGACCTCACGCTGTACCTTCACGTAGTACGCGAGCGTCACGAACGCCATGGCGATGGCGATCCCGCCGACCGCGTAGTGACCGGCCTGGAGCGTCGCGACGAGAATGACCAGCTTGCTCCAGAAGCCGGAGAACGGCGGCACGCCGGCGATCGAGAGCGCGGCCAGGTTGGTCGTGGCTCCCGTGATCGGCATCTTCTCGCGGACGCCGCCGAGCTGTTTCATGTCCCTCGTGCCGGTGGCGTGCTGGATGGCGCCCGACGAGAGGAACAGGAGCGACTTGAACGCCGCGTGGTTGATGAGATGGAAGAGTCCGCCGAGGATGGCGAGCGCGGCCAGCGACCTCATGCCGCCGGTCGCCAGCACCCGGGCCCCGACACCCAGTCCGAGGGTCACGTAGCCGATCTGTCCGATGGAGCTGTAGGCCAGAAGCCGCTTGAAGTCCCACTGTCCGATCGCGAGCAGACCGCCGACCACGATCGAGAGCACCGAGAAGGCGATCATCCCGTTCGCGATGATGAGCGAGCCCGGCAGGTCGGGCGAGAACCCGAAGACGTGGAAGAAGACGCGACACATCGCGTAGACGCCGAGGCTCTTGATCACGACGCCCGAGAGCATGGCCGAGATCGGCGCGGGGGCCGACGGGTGCGCGTCGGGCAGCCACGCGTGGAACGGCACGAGGGCGGCCTTCAGCGAGAAGCCCATCATGAACATCGCGGCGGCCAGAAGGAGCGCCGGGTTCATCTCACGTCCGAACCGGAGCGAGATCTCACGCGCTACGTCGGCCATGTTGAGCGAGCCCGTCACGGCGTAGACCGTGCCGACCGCAAAGAGAATCATGACGGATGCCACGCTGCCGAGGATGAGATACTTGAATCCCGCCTCGAGCTCGTCGGCGTCGGTGCCGAACGCGACGAGAGCGTACGACGCGATCGAGGCGATCTCCAGGAAGACGAAGAGGTTGAAGAGGTCCCCGGAGAGCACCACCCCGTTCATCCCCGCCACCATCAGCATGAAGAGCGAGTAGTACTTGGGAAGCCCCGTGTAGGCCTTCATGTACTTCAGGGAGAAGAGCACGGCCAGGAAGCCGACCACGTTGATCGCGATGAGAAGCAGGACGGAGAGTCCGTCCGACACCATCGCGATACCGACGGGCGGCGCCCAGCCTCCCATGTGGTGGACGACCGCGGGGGCCCCGATCGACATGATCGACATGATTCCGAGGAGCGCGGTCCCGCCCGTGGCCAGAACCTCGCCGCTCGTCTTCCACCATCTCCCGAGAAGGGGGATGAGGAAGGCCATGCCGAGCGGGATCGCAACAAACAGTGGCACCAGGTTCATCGGTTATCCCCTCAGCTTGCTGATCGCGGACATGTCAAACGTGCCGTGCTTCTCGTAGAGCCGCACGCACATCGAGACCATGAGGGCCAGAACGCCGAGCCCGATGACGATCGATGTGAGAACGAGCGCCTGGGGAAGCGGGTCGACGAACCGCTCGAGCACGCCCTCGCTCATGCCGGGCTCCACCACCGGCGCCACCCCGCCCGTCTTGTACCCGACGACGATGATGTAGAGGTTCACGGCGTAGTCCATGATGACGATGCCGAGGACCTTCTTGACGATGTTCTTTTTGGCGACGAGGCAGTAGAGCCCCATCGTCATGAGCACCAGGCACAGGAAGTAGACCATCATGTCAGTTCCTCCTCGATCACAGCCCTGAAGGAACGACGCCTGAAGATGGCGAGCGCCGAGAAGGCCAGGAAGAGCGAGCTCCCCACCTTGAAGGCGATGGCGATGTTGGCCGGGAGGATCATGCCGGAAGAGAAGAGCCGGAACGCCTCGCCTCTGGGCAGCGTGTTCATGAAGAAGTAGCCCGCCGTCATGCCGACCCAGCCGAGAAGCAGGAAGACCAGAGCTCCCGCCGAGTCCAGGAAGTGCGCCGTGTGCTCACCGAGCTTCGAGAACGCGACCTCCTTGCCGTGCGCCAGCATCAGGAGGATGAAGCCGCACGCGATGATGACGCCGCCCGCGAAGCCGCCGCCGGGCGTCAGGTGGCCGTAGAGGACGATGTACGTCCCGAAGACGACAATGAACCCGACCACGAAGTCAGTGATGGTCCGGACGATCAGGGTCATCCCCTTCATGCCGTCGCCACCTCCCTCCTTGTGACCTTCCCGTCGCGCCTCAGAAGCGCCAGCGCGCCGATGATCGACGTGAAGAGCACCGTCGCCTCACCGATCGTGTCGTACGCCCTGAAGTCCAGGATGACCGACGTCACGATGTTCGCGGCGTAGGTCGCGGGAAGGCCGGTCTGAACGTAGACCTTCGATACGCGCATCAGCGGCTCGCCGAACGCCGGGAACCCCTCGGACGCGAAGATCATCGCCCCGAAACCGAGCAGCAGGCCGAAGAAGATGAGCGACGATACGACTGCCAGTGTGTCGCGGTGTGTCTCGATCGCCGTGTTGTCGATCAGGATCGTGCCTCGGATCAGGATGATCAGCACGAGAACCTCGACGACAAGCTGCGTGATCGCGATGTCGGGCGCCCCGAGGAACAGGAACGCGACCGACAGAGCGAAACCGACGGCGCTGACCGAGATGACCGCCGACAACAGGTTCCTCGTCTCGATCGCGATGATCGAGCCGACGATCATGAACACGAGGAGCGCGTACAGCGGTGGTGTGATGCTCTCCATGGATCCCTCTCTCGCCTGTCCGGCGCAAGTCCTGTCGGACCCGTGCGCGCCGCCGGTCGACTCCGTCCGACAGCGCCTCTACGCGGCGCGGGCCCTAGCGCCCGGTGACCAGTTCTCTCAAGAGCATGCTCAGAAGCGCGAACACGAGCGCGCCGAGGCCGATGACGGCCCACGCGAGGTACGTCGACAGAATGCCGTTGTGGATGAACCGGAGTCCCTGAACGAAGACGTTGCCGATCCGTCCGCCGACCTCGTAGACGTCGAACACCCGCTGCTCCGCGTTCGCGAAGAAGCCCCTGAGTCCAGCGTTCTCCTTGATCGTATTGTAGAACCCCGTGCCCGCGACGTGCATCGAGTCCATGTTGGCGGGCGGGGTCGTGCCCCCGATGAAGACATGCCCCGTGCGCCGCTTCGTGAAGCGCCCGGCGAGATAGATGAGGAAGCCGATCACGAGGCCGAGCAGGATGAGCCCTGTCGCCGTCGTGGGCTCCCAGAACCCGAGGCCGATGTCGACCTGCCCCGAGGCCCTCGCGCCGACCACGTTGTGGACGATCGGGTTGATGTAGGTGCTGATCGGGTAGACGGCGAAGACGCCGAAGATGATCGAGAGGAGCGCGAGAACGACCATCGGGATGGTCATGAAGGCGTTCGCCTCCCTGACCGACGACAGGTTGCTCGGGCGCTGCCCGAGGAAGCCGGAGTAGAGCACCTTGACGAACGAGGCCAGGGTCAGCGCGCTCCCGAAGAGCGCGGCGATCAGGAAGATCCAGTAACCCTGGAATCCCCTCGATCCGAGCTCGACGAGCCCCGTGTAGACCATCCATTTCGAGACGAACCCGTTCATCGGCGGAATGCCCGAAATCGCGAGCGCTGAGACCATGGTCGCGAAGAACGTGATCGGCATCGCGCGCGCCAGGCCTCCGAGCTTGGCGATCTCCGTCGTCCCGGCCTGCTTCTCGAGCGACCCGGCGCCCAGGAAGAGGCAGGTCTTGTAGATGGCGTTGTTGAGCATATGGAAGAGCCCGCCCGCGATGGCGATCGGAATGCCCGTCCCGATGCCGAGCACCATGTACCCGACCTGGCTGACCGCGTGATACGAGAGCAGCACCTTCAGGTCGTGCTGGACGAGCGCCATCATCACGGCCCCGATGATGGTGACCGCTCCGATGATCATGAGAACGAGCGACATCGAGGGCCCGATCGAGAAAATGTGGAGCGAGAGCCGCGCCAGCAGGTAGATGCCGAGGAGCTTGTCGATCGACGCCGGCAGGATGGCCATCACCGGGGTCGGCGCGCCCTTGGCGATCGCCGGGACCCAGGTGTGGAACGGCATCGCGCCGGCCTTCGTGATGGCGCCGACCATCATGAGCAGGTAGATGGTGATGGTCGGAGCGTCGCCGACGAAGATCGAGAGCTCGTTCATCGAGAGCGTACCGTATCGCGCCCAGATGTAAGCGACGCCTATGAAGAGCGCCGCATCCGAGAGGCCCAGCAGCACGAAGCTCTTGCCCGCGCCCTCCGACGCTTCGTCCTTGTCCTTGCCGAGGTTGACGAGCATGAAGAGGACCGCGGTCAGCGCCTCCCAGAACATGAGCAATATAAGGAGGCTGTTCGAGAGAGCCGCCCCCACGCTCGCCGCCACAGCCCACAGGAGGAGCGCGTAGAAGCGCCTGCCGTCGATCTCGTCGCTCTTCCAGTTCATCCAGCCGATCGAGTAGAGACCCACGCCGAGCCCGAAGAGCCCTATGAAGAGGATGACGAAGGAGCTGAACTGGTTCAGGAGCAGGTCGAACTGGACCGTCAGGCTCCCGAGCGTGACCCAGTCCTTCGTGTAGGCGATGTCACCGGCCCCGAAGAGCTGGACGGCCTCGACGAAGGCCCACGTCAGGGCTCCGAGCGCGATCGCCTCCCTGACGACCCGAACGCGTCTCGGGATGAGGAAGCAGAGTCCTCCCGCGATCGCCGGCACAACGATGGGATAGAGAATCTGTGGCATTGAGCTTCCCCCGGACCTCTAGAGATGCTTCCGGATCTCTTCCGTCTTCTGGTGGCTGAGCCTGAGAAGCTCCTTGTAGTCCAGGAGCCGCTCGCCGTGCGAGTCCATGACCGCCATCCGCTCCGTACAGCTGTAGCACGGGTCGATGATGGCGAAGATGAGCACCGCGTCCGAGATCGTCTCGCCCTTCACTCTCGGACGGAACGACGGGATGTTGTTGAAGGTCGGAGCTCTCATCTTGTGGCGCTCGGGCATGTTGGTACCGTTCGAACGGATGTAGTGGAAGCACTCGCCCCTCGGCGCCTCGACGTGGCCGATCCCCTCACCCCTCGGGACCTCTCGGACCTCGGCCGCGATCGGACCGTCGGGGAGCTTGTTGATGCACTGCTTGATGATCTTGACGGCTTCCTTCATCTCCAGCAGCCTGACCACGGCGACCGCCAGACAGTCGCATCCGTCCTGCACGATGACGTCCCAGTCGACCTCGGAGTACGCGCCGTACGGCTCGTCTCGTCGGATGTCCACATCGAAGGCCGAGCCTCTGGCGGTCGGCCCGAGGGTTCCGTAGGCAATGGCGTCCTCCTTCGTGAGGATGCCGACGCCCTTCAGGCGCCCGAGGATGACCGGGTCGTCGAGGATGGCGTTCGTCAGGAGGTCGACCTGCGCGTCGAACTCGTCCATCGCCTTCAGCACCATCGGCCAGACCTCATCCGCCACGTCCCTGCGCACGCCGCCCGGCCGGTACCACGCGTAGTGGTTCCGGTTGCCCGTGATGGCCTCGAGGCAGTCGAGAATGGGCTCGCGGTACTTCCAGCCCCACATGTAGACGGTCCAGTAGCCGATGATGTGGCCTCCCAGACCCACCCACAGCATGTGGCTGTGGAGCCGCTCGAGCTCGTGAACGATGGTCCGGAGGTACCGGGCGCGGTCGGGCACCTCGACGCCGGCGATGTCCTCGACGGCGAGGGAGGTCGCCCAGCTGTGCGACGCGGAACAGATGCCGCAGATGCGCTCCACGAGGAAGCAGTCCTGGTCGTACGTCTTCTCCTGCGCGAGAAGCTCCATCCCGCGATGGACACGACCGAGATCGATGTCGGCACCGACGACGGTCTCGCCCTCGACGTTCAGCGTGATGTACTCCGGCTCCTCGAGCACGGGGTGAAACGGTCCGATCGGTATGATTGTGCTCACTGTTCGTCTCTCCTCATCGGATGGAAGTCGGCGGGCCGATCGTGCGAGGAGAGGATCTTCCTCGGATCGGGATGCCCGACGAACTCGACCCCGAGAAAATCGAATATCTCCCGCTCGATGAAGTCGGCGGCGGGATAGTACGGGGTGAGAGACTCGATCTTGGGGAACGGCTTCGAGAGGAGCGTTCTGATGTTCACCACCGAGCCGTCCCGGTCTATCGCAAAGTGATAGAGGAGCTCCACCCCCGTCGGCTTGTCCGAGCCCGACGCCGTCGTCAACCTCCCACTCTCCTCTTCATACATGTGCCGTGTGACCGGTATCCAGTCCTCGTTCGAGACCGTGACGTAGTACCGGCGGTCCGAGCGCTCGTAGACGTCGACCCGGTCGCCGAACTGCGTCCTGAGGTTCTCGATCACGCGCTTGCTCATCTCATGCTCCCGAAGGAAGGTGCTCATCCGGACGGACCCCCGCCCGGTCGTTTCTCTACAGCGTTCCCAACACCTTGACGATGCCGTCGATGATCGCCTCGGGCCTCGGCGGACAGCCCGGGATGTAGGCGTCGACCGGTATCAGCTTGTCGACAGGGCCGGCGAAGTTGTTGCCGTCCTTGAAGATGCCGCCGGTGCAGCCGCAGGCGCCCAGCGCCACGACCACGACCGGTTTCGGCGCCTGCTCGTAGGTCTCGACGACCTGCGGGGCGATCTTCCGGGTGACGATCCCCGATACGAGAAGGACGTCCGCGTGCTTGACGCTCCCGACCAGCTTGATGCCGAAGCGCTCCACGTCGAACTTGGGGCAGAGGCAGTCGAGGACCTCAATGTCGCAGTTGTTGCAGGCCCCTGCGTTCAGGTGGAACACCCACAGCGATTTCTTCAGACCCCACTTCGTTGCGCCCATCTCGTCACTCCGTCGAAGGTTCTAGAGCCCCACAAGCGCCAGGATCATCCCGATGATCGCGAGGACCGTCACCGGCCCCCAGAAGAAGCGGACCGCCTGATCGATCCGCACTCGCGGGTTCGTGTTCTTGATGAGAACGATGATCGTCACGATCAGGACGTACTTGAGGATCGTCCAGAGAAGACCCCACCCCGTGACGTCGACGCCGCCCCAGAAGATCGTGATGAAGAGGACGGGCAGCGTGAAGAGCATCATCGCCTGCGTCAGTTTGACGACGGCGAGCGCTGCGCCCGAGTACTCCATGTGCGTGCCGTCCATCAGCTCGGTCTCGGCCTCGGGGATGTCGAACGGCGGGTAGGTCAGCTTCGCCTGGGCGCAGAGGATCGCAACGATGAAAGCGATGATCCCCGACGCGCTGGCGATGACCGATCCCGATGCCTGCTGGGATGCGACGATGCCCTCCAGACGGAGCGTCATCGGGTCGACGTGCGTCACGGCCGTGAAGATGGCTATGACGAACGGGAGCTCGTAGGCCAGGATCAGCTTCATCTCCCGACTCGCTCCGACGCTGGCCAGCGGATTTGACGAGGCCGACGCGCCGATGATCATGCCGAGCGAGGGGATGGTCAGGAGGTAGATGACGACGATGAGGTCGCCGAGGAAGTTCGTGCCGTAGAGATTGGCCATCCAGAGCATCGTCGATACGAGCGTCACCGCCGCGAGGCCCGCCAGCGGCGCCAGCAGGAACCCGGTGGCCCTGGCGCCCTCGGGGATGACGATCTCCTTCCCGATCAGCTTGAGCATGTCGGCGAAGGGCTGATACCAGGGAGGGCCCACCCTCCACTGCACACGGGCGGAGACCTTCCTGTCGACCCAGGTGGTCAAAAGGCCGATGATGGCCGTGAACACCAGCCCCGGGAAGATCAGGAAGTTCACAACCATGCCGAGTGTCGATGCCATCCTGTTCCCTCTCTCGTTCCGGTTCCGTCAGGCCGCGGTCCGGTCGCTTCTCGGGACGTCTACCTCCGCCGTCTCACCGTCTTCTCGACCGTACGACCGCCGCGCATCGGACGACCGCGCTGGGCTTCGATGTCGCTGATATCCTCGAAGGTGCGCGCCCCGGACACGCAGGTCCCGGCGCACATCGTGTCCTTGCCGTCGAGCGTGCGGAAGTAGCAGAGGTCGCACTTGTCGAAGGTGTGCCGCGTGTTGACGAGATCGATCGCGCCGAACGGGCAGGCGTGGGCGCACGACTGGCACCCGCTACACTTGATGTTGCTTCGGATGACGAGCCCGTCGTCACGGCGCTTGATCGCCTCCTGCGGGCACGCGGCCTCACAGAGCGGCTGTTCGCAGTGCCGGCAGTTCATCTGCAGCACGATGTTCGTGAGGACCGACGCCGCCTCGAGCTGGTTCTGGAAGTTGTGCGAGTAGTAGCAGGCGGCCAGACAGCTCTTGCAGCTGATGCATCGCCCGTAGTCCAGGACGTTCCTCTTGTTCAT
>WJMD01000120.1 GCA_014728125.1 Candidatus Effluviviaceae Genus V sp. | reverse complement strand
CGCGTCCGTCTCGACGACGGCGGCGTCTCGTACTACGATGCCGCGCTCGTCGGAAGCCGCGGCCCGTACGACGTGTGGGAGGCGACCGTCCCGGCCCCGTCCGGAAGCACCATCGAGTTCCTCTTCGAGGTCACAGACGGCACCGATACCGACTACCTCGGCCCCTCCGGCATGACAGACACTGTGCCCTCGACGGGCTTTGAGATGGACTTCACGACCCTCTCCCACGCGCCGTACGGCTCGACGCCGGCGGAGGGCGGTGGGGTGGTCTTCAAGGTCTGGTCGCCGGACCGGACCGTCGCGCACGTCCGTGGCGAGTTCAACGGGTGGGGCACGTCCGACCAGATGCAGCGCGTCGGCGATGACTTCATCCTGCACGTGCCGGCGGCCGACGACCGCGACCAGTACAAGTACTACTTCCAGAACTCGGTCTGGAACACCGACGCCCGCGCGAGGGCGCTGGAGCCCGGCGACAACTACAACGCGTACGTCGAGGACCCGACGCGCTACGACTGGCAGGTCGAGGACTTCAACGTGCCGCCCCACGAGAAGATGGTCATCTACCAGCTCCACGTCGGCACCTTCGCCGGATACAACGATCCGTTCGGCTCGACCGCATTCCCGTCGAAGTACGCCGACGTGACGGCGCGCGTCGACCACCTCGTCGAGCTCGGCGTCAACGTCGTCATGCTCATGCCGATCACGGAGTTCCCCTGGGACTACTCGGCGGGCTACAACCCGATCACCCAGTGGGCGCCCGAGGCGTACTACGGCGACCCGGACGACGTGCGAGAGCTCGTGGACGTGCTGCACTCGCGCGGCATCGCGGTGATCCACGACATCGTCTGGAACCACGTCTCGTTCAGCGACAACTTCCTCTGGTACTACGACGGAACGCAGTTCTACTTCGACGACCCGGCCGTCGAGACCCCATGGGGCAGCCAGAACGACTTCGACAACCCGGGCGTCCGGGACTGGTTCATCGAGAGCATGTACATGTGGCTCGGCGAGTACCGCATGGACGGCTTCCGCATGGACGCCACAGAGTTCATGAACATCTACCCGCAGGAGGCCGCCGGCTGGAGCCTGATGCAGCGGTTCAACGACGACATGGACCGCCGGTGGGTCGACAAGATCGCCATCGCCGAGCAGCTCCCCGACGACTCGTGGGTCACCCGTCCGACAAGCTCGGGCGGCGCCGGGTTCGACTCACAGTACTACGACCACTTCACGGACCGCCTGCGCGAGGAGATCATCGACGCGGCGCTCGGCGACCCCGACATGGGCGTCATCGCGGACATCCTCGACGGGAGCGGCGGGTACCTCTCGGGCCGCTACGTCACGAACTACCTCGAGCTCCACGACGAGTGCTGGCCGACGAGCGGCGGGCAGCGGATCGTGAAGACCATCGACACCTCGGCACCGCACGACGACCAGTACGCGAAGGGCCGGACGAAGCTCGCGCAGGGCATCGTGCTGACGGCGCCGGGTGTTCCGGCCATCCACCAGGGCACGGAGTGGCTGGAGGACCGCGACTTCGGCACGGACGCGGCGAACCGCATCGACTGGTCGCACAAGACGACCTACGCGGGCATTTTCGACTACTACGCCGACGTCATCCGGCTCAGGACGACCGAGGACGCTCTCCGCGCCGACTCAGGCATAGAGATCTTCCACGTGAACGACGGCTCGAACGTCATCGCCTACCGTCGCACGAACTACTTCGGAGATGATGTGGTCGTCGTGGCCAACTTCTCGAACTCGGACTTCGGGAACTACCGCATCGGCATTCCGACCGACGAGCCGTGGACCGAGTACGTGAACTCACAGGACCCGGCCTACATGGGTACCGGCACGACGAACCCGGGGCTTCTCTCCCCCGACGCCATCCCGCGCGACGGCTACTCGCAGTCGCTCGAGATCGCGCTCTCGAAGATGGCGCTCGTCATCCTCGTGCCTGACGGCCAGACGGGTGTCGTCGACGGTCCCGGCGAGACGAAGGCCGGCTTCCGGCTGCTGCCGCCCTATCCGAACCCGACGTTCGAGGGCGTGCGCGTGGCGTTCGACCTGCCGGAGCCGGGCCGCGCGAAGCTCGCCATCTACGACATCGCCGGGCGTCTCGTGAAGATCATCGGCGAGGACGAGTTCCCCGCCGGCCGGAGCGAGGTCAGCTGGGACGGCACGAACCGTTCGGGCTCGCGCGTGGCCGCGGGCGTGTACGTCGTCCGCATCGAGTCGGGCGGGAAGGAAGCGCTCAGGAAGGCGGTCGTGCTGAGGTAGCGCGAGAGTCGCGCCGCGCTCGACCGAACAGCTCACACCGAACGAACAAAGCGCCGGGGGCGGATGCTCCCGGCGCTTCTGCTGGTGGCCGTGGTCCCGTGCGCGGCGCGGGACCGGGCCGACCCTAGGCCGTGACGCAGGCGTTCGGGAGCAACCCCGTCTCGAGAAGGTCGTACGTGATCGAGAAGAGCCGCCAGAGCTCGGGCAGCGAGCGGAAGAACCCGAGCAGGCCCTTCCCGCCGCCGATGGTCAGGTCGACGTGCTGGAACGACTCGAGCAGCTCAAGATGCACCTCAGCCTGCGGCGGCGCGTTCTCGGCGATCAGGACGCTCTCGGTGTAGGGCATCATGTCGTCGTCGTACCCGTGTCCGATGATGAGCCGCGCGCGGACCCGGTCCAGTGTGCCGGCCGGCGAGAGCATGTCGAGGTAGCGTCGGATGCGGGGGTTGAGCCGTCCGGTCAGTTCCAGCGCCCGTTCGGGATCGTCGTTCGTCATGAGGTCGACAATGAGCCGGCCCTCCTCGCTGAGCTTCGGCACGAGGTCCGAGACGTCCGCGTCGGGGGCTTCGTACCGCCGCTCGGCGATCCTCCGGAGCGGCTCGCGGTCCGACTCGGTCTCGACGAGACCGACGCTGTTCAGAAGGAACCCCCACCGCCCGGCGTTCCTCGGCTCGAGGTAAACCCACTCGCCGTCCTCGCGGTGGTAGCCGGTCGTCATATACGTCACGATGTGCCGGAGGTCGTAGTAGGCGCCCAGCAGGAAGAGAAACGCGACGTCCTTGTTGATGCGCTCGTCGGCCGCGGCGAGCAGCGCAAGGCCGCCCGCGTAGCTCAGGCCGAACATGCCGACGCGCCGCTCGTCCACGTCCTCGCGCGACGCGAGGTACTCGAACGACGCGACCAGCTCGTCCACATCCGACAGCCTCACCTGAAACCCCCGCAGGTTCACGAAGTCCGGGGCGAGGACGGCGAAGCCGGCGCGCGCCATCGCGTCGGCGAAGTTCGTGAGCCTGGCGTCGTCCCGGCCGCCCGCCGCCACACCGTGGTTCACGACCAACCCCGGATACGGCGGCTCGCCTTCCGACGGGAGGTAGAGCGTCGCGTCGATGGTCCGACCGGCGCCCTCGTACCTCACGTCCGCCACGACGGGGTCCGGGAGCCGCACCTCCGCGGGACCGCTTTCGAGCGGCGTTCCGCTCTCGGCAAGCACCAGGGCGGACAGATAGGCCACGTGGATGCGCTCGGCGTTGAACCAGAGCATCAGCGCCACGGCTACCAGGATCACGAGTCGGATGAACGTCCGTCTCGTGCGCTCCTTCTGCGTCGGTCTCCTTCCCATCACTCCTCCCCTACGAGGCGGCCGCCTCTTCGGCCCTCCGGGCCGCCGCCCGCCCCGCGTCGACATCGACGCGTCCAAGGAGCAGCGCGCCCACGATGAAGAAGGCCGCAACCGACACGATGCCCATCCTGCTGGTGCCGGCGAGCTGTCCGACGAGCCCGAAGATGAAGGGCCCTGCTATGCCTGCGAACTTCGAGCTCGTGCTGAAGAAGCCGAAGAACTCGGCGGCCTTGTGCCGGGGCACCATGGAACCGAAGAGCGACCGGGAGACGGCCTGGGTGCCGCCCTGGACGACGCCCACGCCGATCGCCAGCGCGTAGAAGTGCGCCGCTGTGCTCATGAAGTACGCGGCGACCGATATGACGGCGTAGACCGTGAGCCCCACGAGCACCGCCGGTTTCGGCCCGGTCTTCGAGGCGACCCGTCCGAAGAGGAGTGAGCACGGCACCCCCACGAACTGCGTGAGCACGAGCGCCCCGATCATGTCGTTCAGGCCGATGCCGATCTCGTCGCCGTACGCCGTCGCCATCCGGACGATGGTCCCGATGCCGTCCGAGTAGATCCAGAACGCGATGAGGAAGACGAAGAGATGCCGGTAGTTCGAGAGCTCGCTGAAGGTCGTCCGAAGGCGTCCCCACGCCTCGGGCAGCACCCCGCCTCTCGGAAGACGGATGCCCTCCAGCCGCGGCTCCGGCACGTCCCGGAAGAACGGGACCGAGAACGCCCCCCACCAGACCGCGACGCTTATGAACGACGCGCGGATGGCGAAGCTCTCCCCGGGCATCCCGAACCGGTCGGGAAACATGACCCAGAGCAGGTTCAGAACGAGCAGGATGCCTCCGCCCAGGTACCCCAGCGCGAAGCCGCGGGCCGAGACGTCGTCGATGGTCTCAGGCGTCGTGATGTGCGGGAGAAGCGACTCGTAGAAGACGTTGCCGCCGGCGAACCCGATGTTCCCGGCGATGAAGAGGAACGCGGCGGGGAGCCACGCCTCCGAACCGAGCGTTGCGAAAAGGGCCGTCGCCAGGATACCGAGGCCTGCGAAGAGGCCGACCAGCCGTTTCCTCGAGCCCGAGACGTCGGCGACGGCGCCCAGGATGGGCGCTGAGAGCGCAACGAGGACGAGCGCCGCGGAGGTGGTGTAGCCCCACGTAGCGGTGGCGTCCGCCGAGGCCATCCCCGCGCGCGTGGCCAGCGAGCGGAAGAAGGGCGGAAAGAGCGCCGCCATGATGGTCGTGGCGAAGGCGGAGTTCGCCCAGTCGTACAGGCACCACGACCGTATGGCGCGCCGGTCGCTCACCGGAACATGGCCTTGATCCCGCCCCAGCTCCCATCCTGAACAGGCGTGAAGAACGGGTCGTCGATCTCGTAGATCCGGTTCGTGGCCCAGCTGGTGATCCAGAGCGTACGTTCGCTCCGAAGCCGCCCGATGCTGACACCGAACGCCACGCTTCCGTACCAGTGCGAGGGGAACGCGTCAACGACGTTCATCCCCATGTCACAGACGTAGATGAACGTGTTGTAGGCGTCCATCAGATAGATGTGACCCGTCATCGGGTCGAAGTCGATACCGCCCCCGTGACTGCCCGCTCCGGCTCCGGCTCCGGGATGAGGCCAGGTATCGACGGGCTCAAACGCCTCGGTACACCTGATGATCGTGTCGTTATCGTAGCTCGAGAGATAGAAGAAGGCTCCGTCGAAGGCGATGCCCGCGACACCCGGACAGAAGTCCCTGACGTTGATCGAGTCGACCAGAGCACCGACCTCATCGAACACGAAGATCGGATCCTGGGTCAAGTCGTGGCCGTTGTAGTCGGTCGTGTAGATCAGCCCGCCCTCAGGGTGACCCACGTAGCAGACACCGTTGATCTCAGCGTCGAACCCCAATTGAGAAGCCATGTCGACGAGAAGGTGGGGCATCCCGTTCGGCTCAACCTCATAGAGATACCCATCGACCTCCGTGCCGAAGTACATGATGCCCATTCCCGGAACCCAGTCAAGCCCCATGGCGCTGACGTGAGGTGGACCTGGCGCCGCGAAGGAGTCCTGGATCGCGCGCTCGAACTGCGCCCCGGGGACGCCTCCGGACGGCAGGACGTCGGAGAGCGACGACGAGGCGGCTCCCACCGTCGTCAGCACAAGGAGACAGACGAACACTGTCGCACACCGCATGGCAACCCCCTGTGGAAAGGTGCGCTTTCCGCAAACGTGGGCACCGTACCACGCACGCGGGGAACCGCGCAACCGGCAACGCCGGGTCAAAATGAACGGGGCGCCGGGTCTCCCCGGCGCCCCGTGGCTGGTCCTTCCTGCGCCGTGTCAGGCGACGCGGCTGCTCCTACTCCGGCTCGACGAAGACCGCCGTCGTCCGGCCCGGCACGACGAACGTGCCGTTGGACTCATACTCGGCGCCGCGGACGACCGCGTCGTTCGACTCGGTGAAGACCGGATGGAGCACGAACGCCCGGTCCTCGAAGGCGTCGTCCTGGAACGAGACGCCCTGCGAGCCCGCATTGACCACGACGACCAGCGAGCGGTGCTCCGGGTCGAGGTCCGGCTTCCCCTCGACCTCGTCCGAGACGCTCATCACGATGAGGCCCGGGACCTGGTCTCTCCCTGTGTTCCAGAACGCGACGCGCGACCTCACGTCGTCGCCGGTCCTCAGGCGGAAGAGCGGCGTGCTCTTCCGGATTGCCAGGATCTCCTTCATGTGCTCGACCGTCATCGAGATGTGCGAAGGACCGGGCGTGATTTCCTCGTTGCCGAGGATCGGTCGGATGATGTTCCACCGGTCGCGGTTCTTCTCGGCGATCGGGAGCCCGACGCCGAAGTTGTTCGACTGGTACGTGAAGTCGAGCTTGTTGAACCAGTCGCCCGAGTTGTAGCTGTCGGCGTCCATCGACTTCGAGCGGAGCATGTCCACGCCCGCGTGGAAGAACGGAATGCCCTGCGTGAAGGCCGTCACCGACATCGCGACCATCTGCATGCGCACCCGGTCGTCCATCGAGGCCGACGAGGGCGCCGCGTACTGGATCTTGTCGAAGAACGTCTCGTTGTCGTGCGCCGAGACGTAGGTCAGCGCCTCCTGCGGGTCGAGCGCGTACCCGACGCCGTCGAAGCTGCCCATCACGGGCCGACCGGTCGCGTCGGTGAACCGGTAGTTCTTGAGGTTCCCGGCCATCCCGACCCGAATGCGGTCGGCCGCGCGGAGCATGGCCATTCTGTCCGTCTGCCCCGTCGCGAAGCCCCTGTCGCGCCGGTCGGAGAACGCGCTCCCGCCGCGCACGGCGTCGCGGATGCGGTCGTTGAACGTGCCGATGCCGGTCCCGGCCATGTTGTGCTGGGTCGCGTTGACGCCGCGCCGGCCGCCCTGCACCTCGCCGAAGTCCCAGCCCTCGCCGTAGACGTAGATCGCCTCGCCGTCGACGCCGTCCTTCTCCATCGTCAGGGCGTCGAGCGCCTCACGGACTTTGACCATGTTCGACTTCATGTGATGCCCCATGAGGTCGAAGCGGAACCCGTCGATCTTGAAGTCGGTCGCCCAGTGGACGACGTCGTCCACCATGAACCGCTCCATCATGTAGTGCTCGGTCGCGGTGTTCTGACAGCAGGTGCTCGTCTCGACGAACCCGTCCATGTTGAGGCGGTGATAATAGCCGGGGACGATCTTGTCGAAGACCGACATCTCGGCCGTGCCGCTCGCGTGGGTGTGGTTG
>WJMD01000119.1 GCA_014728125.1 Candidatus Effluviviaceae Genus V sp. | reverse complement strand
GTAGCAGTCGATGTGCTGGATGCCGTAGACCTCGGGGTTCGGCAGGACCTGATAGTCCGTGATGCCGAGGTAGTTCTCGGCCCTCGTGAAGAACGTCGCGCCGGACATCCAGGGCGCGTTCTCGTCGAGCATCTGCTCGGTTGAGAAGGCGCGGCCGTGCCCGTCGGTCATGATGTTGCCGCCCGTGCAGTAGGCCGGAAGCTGATGGAGCGGCAGGTTCAGCTCGGCGGCGACGTCCGCGTTGATGACGTCGTCGTCCTCGTAGCCGCGTGCTGCAGGCCTGCGGGCCGCGTCGTCGGGTTCAGCGCCCACGCCGCGGCTCGAACACCCGGGGACCCACGGGTACCCGTCGAACCACGGGTCGACGATGCCCATCGCACCGTCCGAGCCGAAGACGCACTGGGGACCCCAGTCCCGGGTCCACATGGAGTACGTGTTCGTGCGGATGAACCGCACCATGCCCATGTCGATGCCGGCGGACTGGAAGGCGCTCTTCGCCTGGTTCTCACCCGACTGCCCCTCGACGAGCGTGTAGAGCGTGTCGTCCTCGGCGAGCTCGACGGCGAGCTCCATGGGAAAGCCGAGGGGCCAGCGGATGAGCGTGCCGTTCGCGGGCTCCCATTCGGCGATCATGCGTGCAGGCGAGGCCGGCGTCGTGCGGTGCCCCGCCGCGCAGTAACCCGCGGCGAGAATCAGGGCGAGTCCCGCAAGGAGGATGGCTCGACGCGTCGACCGCATGGCGACTCCGGGAGAGTGCCTGGAAAACGACAGAGTGGGGTCCACATGCGACCCCACTCTTCATGATACCACAGATGTGTTCATAGAGGAAGAACGCCGCATCTACCTGAAGAGCGACTTGATCCACCCCCAGCTCGACGCGTCGACCGGCGTCAGGTAGACGTCCTCGATCTCCTCGATGGTGACCGTCGTGTTGTCGACGACCCAGAGGGAGCGGGTGTCCCGGGTCGTGACCTCACCCACCGCGATTCCGACACGGTAGGTGCTGCTCAGATACCACTGGTGAACGACGCTGCACTCCAGGTCCATGACGGTGATGTACCAGTCGCCCAGTCCTGCGCTGTAGAGGAAGCCCGTCACGGGATCGTAGTCCAGCGCGCCGCTACCTGTGCCCCACGGAGCGACGTACGTGTCGATCTCGTTGAAGCTCATGTCGCACTTCACGAACGCCGCGTCGCCGGAGAGCCAGAGATGCGTGCCGTCGAAGGCGATGCCGTGCGGCCGGTCCACGATGTCGCTCACGTCGTAGGTTCCGAGGTGCGTTCCGTCCGTCGTGAAGACGCGGACGTAGTCGGTGTAGGGAGGCGCGCCCCGGTCCGGACGTGTGACGTAGAGCGTGCCGGAGCGCTCGTCACCCCTCGAGGGCACGAAGCAGAGCCCCATCCCGTGGTAGTTCGTGTACTGCTCGCCCGTGGCCTCGGCGATACTGAAGAGCCACGTCGCCTCGCCGTCGGGCGCGACGCTGTAGACGTCGCCGTCCCAGTTGTCGACGTGATAGAAGCCTCCCGACTCTGAGCCGTCGATGCCTCCCGGGTACTCGCAGGGACCTACGAATCCCATCCGTCCGCCGGCACAGGCGGGGGGCGTCAGCATGACCAACATCAACACGATGCCGGCACAACAAACGGCACGCATTCGTGACATGGCAATCCTCCTGTCCATGGACCAGCTAGCCTGCAATCACGGTCTCTCTATTATCCCACAGGACTCCCAGGTCAGCAATTACTGCGAGAGACCGGTCAACACCGCGCTTGAGGTCCGGCCGCGCGCTTGCTATGGTGAGCGACGCTCTGGAACAGTCAACCGAAGAGGAGGAGAGAGCATGGCGACGAAGGACAACCTGGCGGCGGCGTTCGCGGGCGAGAGTCAGGCGAACCGGAAGTACCTGGCCTACGCGAAGAAGGCCGAGGACGACGGCTACCCGCAGGTGGCGAAGCTCTTCCGCGCGGCGGCGGCGGCCGAGACGGTCCACGCGCACGCGCACTTCGACGTGATGGGCGGCGTCCAGGACACGGCTGCGAACCTCCAGGACGCCATCGAGGGCGAGGGACACGAGTTCACAGAGATGTACCCGGACTTCCTGCACGAGGCGGAGGAGGAGGGGAACGACCCGGCGGTGCTCTCCTTCGGCAGGGCGATGGCCGTCGAGAAGATCCACCACAACCTCTACCAGGACGCGCTCAAGGCCGTCGAGTCGGGGAACGACATCAAGAGCGAGAAGGTCTACGTCTGTTCCGTGTGTGGTAACACCGTGTACGGCGACCCGCCGGACGTCTGCCCGGTCTGCGGCGCCAAGAAGGAAGCCTTCTTCGAGGTTGAATAATGAAGACGAAGACTGCTGTGATGAACGGTGTTGCAGCTCTGCTCCTCATCTCCCTGCTCGCGGTCCCGGCAGCGGGCGCAGCGGGGAGCGGGCACGAGCGCACGGTCGTCGATTCGTTCTATGCGCCGGGCGGCTGGCCGAAGGGCATCGAGTGGGTGGACGACGGGGGAGACGGCTTCCTCTATCACGCCGATGATTACTCGAGCATCGTCTTCACCGTGACGACGGAGGGCGACTGGGCCGTTCTGTGTGACGTGGGGGACGTTCAGGGGGACGACGACGTGCTGATGTGCGCCGGACTCTGTCGCGTCCCCGATGAGCCGTACGATCAGCTGTACGTTACGGACAGCCAGGGGCACCAGACCCGCCCGATGTTCGATGTCATCTACCAGCTGACCACCAACGGGGCGCTCGTCGACACGTTCGGCGTAGAGTGGTTCTGCGACTACGTTACCGGCATTTGCCACGACGGGACCGACTTCTGGCTCTGCAGCGACTGGGGTACCGTGTACCGTTGCGATGCCGCGTTCGATCCGCTCGAGTCGTTCCCTCTCTCGGAGTGCCAGCCGCAGGGCATTGACTACGACCCGGCGACCGGACTCTTCTACCTGGTCAACAACCAACTGAACAGGATCGAGGTCCGCGACAGCGACATGAACCTCGTGGGTTCGTTTCCAGCGCCCAGCTACGAGCCGTTCGGCATCAGCATCGGGCGTGTCGTAGGAGAGTCCCGCACCCTCTGGCTGACCGATACGTCGACCGATCTCTTCTACAAGGTCACCGATGAGCACTACACGCCCGTCGAACAGGGGAGCTGGGGGGCGCTCAAGACGCGTTTCCGGTAGTCCCTCTACCGGACGACGCTCACACGACGCGTGCGCGTCTCACCGAGCGCTTGAGCCATGATGAAGTAGGTGCCGGAGGAAACGGCGTTGCCTCCGGCGTCGGTCCCGTCCCAGCGGACGGTCCTGGCGCCGGGGGAGCCGGCTCTCGAGACGAGCTCCTTCACGACCGCTCCCGCCGCGTTCAAGACGGTGACGTCCAGCACCCCGCCCTCGGTCATGGAGATGCCGAACTCCGTACTCGTGTCGAACGGGTTCGGGAACGGGCGTCCCATCCCCATCCTTGGTTCCGTGTCTCCCGGCTCGATGTCGCTCGAGTCGAGGGTCACTCTGTAGACCTCGCCGTCGGTCGTCCCGGCCCGGTCGACGAGATAGAGCTCCCCGTCGCCGCCCGCGGCGATGGAGGCAAGCGCGTCGATCCTGCCGTCCGGGTTGAGTTCATCGGTGAGGTCGAGCGTGTCGGTGACAGATGATCCGTCGAACAGGATCGCCCAGATCTCGTTCGAGCAGAAGTCGCCAAAGATGTAGTAC